>JAZLIJ010000224.1:0-2536 GCA_045617325.1 Fibrobacter sp. | reverse complement strand
GAAATCATGAACCAAGGTGTGCTTTGCGCATCAGGCGGCGGTCCAAAATCGTCGGGCGGCTTCAAGGCAGGTTTAGGAAATGGCTACCTCGGCTAAACGGTGTCATCAGTAACAAAGTGTTTAACTAACAAATGAAAGGACAACAAACTATGAGAAAGATTTCATTTATCATGGCAGCATTGGCACTGGTGCTGGGCGTAACGCAGTGCAAGAAAGAAAACAAGCCGCTGGCAAGCGGCGAAACGCAGCGCATCGTGCTGACGGCTAACAACGGCAACGACGGCTCGAAGGTCGCCGTTGGCGCGACAGCCACAATGTTGAACCTCACATGGGAAAGCACCGATGTAATTATGGCTTCGGGTGCCGTGGAAGGTCCGCTTTCCTATAAGACCGGTGTCGGATCAGACATAGCCACGTTTGAAGGCTCCGTAACAAGAAAAGAAGGCGATCAAGTCGTGTTCACAGTGGGTGCTGCACCTGCCAGCTTTGAAAACCAGAGCGGCAATGTGGAATGGATAAAGGGCCACATGCATCTTGAAGGCACAGCTGATTACAATGAGGAAGGTGTCTATGGAGAAGACGAAGAAGTGGAAATGGAACTCCAATACGCCGTGCTGAAGCTCGACCTGAGCGCACTGGGTACGGAAGATGGCACTGTGGTGACAATTACAAATGCTTCAGGAACAGTTGCAACGGTTGCAGGTGTTAAAACAGCCACTAAGGTGTATTATGTGGCCATGCCTGCCGCAGCAAGCACGACATACACGTTCAGCAGCGAAGTTGGAACAAAGACTATGGAAAACGCATGGACACTTGAAAACAACATCTTCTACACGAAGAATGACAGTGGCGATGCCATTTTGGTTGAGCCTGCCGCACCAACCGCCCCCGAAGGCGCACTTTCAGGCATGTTCTCTGTGAGTGACGACAAGCAGGTCTGGTTCTCACAAGGCAACCTGCAGTATGTGATGGCAAGCCAAACATGGCGGTTCGCCACCAACCAGTACGATGTCGTGGAACAAAATGGTTCTCACAACGAAAACTATTCAGGAGAAAATGTCGTGAGTCTTTTCGGCTGGGGCACGAGCGGATGGAACAATGGAAACATTTACTACCAGCCATACGACACCCATTACTTGGGGGAAGATGAATGGGATCCGGACTTTCCTGAAAATCCATATTGGAATCAGGGCTTAGGTTATGGCCCGAAAAATGGTGGAAATTGTAATGTCAGTCTCACCGGCAATTTCGCCAATGCCGACTGGGGCGTTTACAACGCCATCACCAACGGCGGCGCCGAAGCCGGGAAATGGCGCACGCTGAGCTTGGACGAGTGGGAATATCTAATTGATGAATATGGGGAGCATGAAGTCCGCAAAGGCAAGTGGAAGAACAATGTTTCTGTCAACGGAGTGAGAGGTTTTGTGATAGCCCCTGACGACTGGAACCTTGCACTTCAAGACTCGTACGGTGAATCGTCCTCGCCGATGACTTGGAAACAAGCCGAGGAAGCCGGTCTCGTGTTTCTCCCAGCCGCTGGCTGTCGCCATGGTACTTATGTCATGGATGTGAAAGCCACCGGCTACTACTGGTCGTCGACAACTGATTCTGATTCGTATGCTGCGCATGAATTCTATTTCACTGATGGGGTAATTAACCCCGCTGGCACTTACTGTCGTCCCTATGGTGCTGCTGTGCGCCTCGTGTCAGAGGTTAAATAGCAAGATTCACTCCAAGCATTCATGAAAATGCCATGCAGGGGCTTCCGGCAACGGAGGCTCCTGTTTTTTTTGTCGCCACGTATCGCGCGAATCTTATTATCTGTGTAGCGTCAGCCAATCTGTGGAATTTATGCGCTTGCGCATCAAAAATTTTCTGTATAATCTGTAAAATCTGTAGTTTGTTGGAAATCAGCGAAATCCGTGTAATCTGCGGTTCAAAAAAATCCTATTCCGCCAAGGCGGGAGAAAGTAAATTCGGAGTAAATTTTAGAGTAAATTTGGAGTAAATTTTTTTTCTTGCGTCAGCCAATCTGTGTCAATTTATGCGCTTGCGCATCAAAAATTTTCTGTATAATCTGTATAATCTGTAGTTTATTGAAAGTCAGCGTAATCTGAGTAATCTGCGGTTTGTAAAAAAAATCCTGTTCCGCCAAGGCGGGCTTCAAGTAAATTTGGAGTAAATTTTAGAGTAAATTTGGAGTAAATTTTTTTTCATGCGTCAGCCAATCTGTGGAATTTATGCGCTTGCGCATCAAAAATTTTCTGTTTAATCTGTAAAATCTGTAGTTTGTTGGAAATCAGCGTAATAAGTGCAATCTGCGGTTCAAAAACTCTCAGCGTAAATCAGCGGCATCAGCGGAAGAAATCAAAACCGCTTTTCAAAATATTTCAACTTTTATTCCACTAAAAATCAACATTTTAAAAATAAAAATCATTCTAAAATAAAAATCATTGCTTGGAGCAAAGGAAATTCTTCTTATTTTTACAAATTCAAAACTATGCGATGGAAACAAAGTGGATTTTAAATAAACAGG
>JAZLIJ010000223.1:0-25778 GCA_045617325.1 Fibrobacter sp. | reverse complement strand
TCAATGCCTTGAAGTTTCCCTTCGGCGAGGCGGCAGATGATTTCGTCTTGTGCAATCATGGAGTGCTCCTGGGTTTTTATGAAGGATTGTTCTCGGCTTTTATTTTCAGCACATCTTCAACGGAGGTGTCGTTGTCTTCGGCGATTTCTTCAAGGGTGAGCTTGCCGCGATTCAACGCTTTGATAATTGCAGCACGCTTTGCTTCGGCGAGGCCTTCCGCACGTCCTTCCGCACGTCCTTCCGCACGCCCTTCCGCACGCCCTTCTGCACGTCCTTCCGCAAGCCCTTCTGCACGTCCTTCCGCACGCCCTTCTGCACGCCCTTCCGCACGCCCTTCTGCACGTCCTTCGGCACGCCCTTCTTCAATGCCTTGAAGTTTCCCTTCGGCGAGGCGGCAGATGATTTCGTCTTGTGCAATCATGGAGTGCTCCTGGGTTTTTATGAAGGATTGTTCTCGGCTTTTATTTTCAGCACATCTTCGATGGAAGTGTCGTTGTCTTCGGCGATTTCCTCAACGGTGAGCTTGCCTCGGTTCAATGCTTTGATGATTGCTGAACGCTTTGCTTCGGCGAGGCCTTTCGCACGTCCTTCCGCACGCCCTTCTGCACGCCCTTCTGCACGCCCTTCTGCACGTCCTTCCGCACGTCCTTCCGCACGTCCTTCGGCACGCCCTTCTGCACGTCCTTCGGCACGCCCTTCTGCACGTCCTTCGGCACGCCCTTCTTCAATGCCTTGAAGTTTCCCTTCGGCGAGGCGGCAGATGATTTCGTCTTGTGCAATCATGGAGTGCTCCTGGGTTTTAAGCAAGCTTTCGCTAGCGTTGTCTACGGAAATTCGCCCGATGGCCTGTTTGAGAATGTCGTCTTCCATGTCAGGCAAATCTTCCTTGCCGCCAGCGTTCGCAAGCAGATAGAGCCACCGCTTTTCCCGGGAGTCCGTCTTGTTGCAATACTTCACGAAGTTCGGCAAGTCTAGTAAAATATACTTGATTTTGTCGGTCACTGGCAAGGGGGCGGCTTCGCCTGTGTCTTTTTCTACATCGGACTTGCTATAGATGGCCCATTCGTCACGATACTCGGTGCAGTTTTCGCGGGGGTGAAAATTGCAAATCCAGATGGAGATTGTTTCTGGAAGTTCATAGCGACGCTTGAGTTGCTCCTCCTCCCGCAGTTTTTTGAAGTCGGCGGATTTCGCGTACTGCTGCTTCCCCTTGATGGCGAGAAAAGCGCTGTAGTAGAACACCCTGTCGATGAAGAACGGGTGCCCGGCCCGCTGCATCTCGATATCCAGAAAGCGGTTGTCCTCGGTGTGGGCGAAGATATCCAGCGTGGCGGAACGCCTTTCAGGAATCTTGAACTGGATTTTATTCTCGAACTTGAATTCAAGATTGTCGATTTTGCCGCCCTCCTTGAGGTGGAGGATTGTGTTCAAAAAATCGGTAAGGGTCTCCTTGTCGTCGAAAAGTTCCCTGAAGGCAGGTTCATATTTCGGATCGAGATACTTGACCCCTTCAAAAATTTCAGGGATTTCGCGCTTGTCGCCTGATTCTTCTTTTGTCATGTCTATGCTCCTGTAAGTGCAAATATGGCATACAGCGTTGAGGTAACTGCCTGAACGCATAAATGCATGTGTGAATGGATTGTTGTGGGGCTTGTATTGCGGGTCGGTTGGTGGTTTTACCCCCTCGGCCATCCGGGGTCCGCAAGAAAAATGTGCCTTCCCGTTCTGCGACATTCATGGATTTAGTTTGTCCATGAACTGGCCCGTATTTCCCAGGTACGGACTCGCAACGCTGTCGGAAGGATTATTCGCTACATCGTGAATATACGCAAATGAAAAATCGCAGTCAAGGGGCCGAACTTTTGAGCTTTTTGCAACCAAAGGGAACCTTTCCCGAACGGACGTGCCCCGGCAAAAATGAGCGCATCTCGATTCAGAAAGTTTATTTAAAAATTAGCATGGACTTGCTTTTTTAGATGACAAAAAAGTAATATTTTACTAATTTAATTTTATGCATTTTTTTGCATGGGTTCATTTAGAAATAGGCCATCTAGTGCGCGGGTGATTATGCTGTACAAAATTGCTATCACAATCAAGGAATACTGCGGTGTTCTGTGGAATGCTGTGGAACGGGGTGATACTTGGGCGTTCCCCCTCGCAAGCGAGGGGTCGGGCTGTCGCGGTATAAAATTGCCTTGCGTTCTTGCGAACGCCACGCCAATTTTTCCGTTCAGAGCCACGGCCACGGCCGCGTCTCCGAATGGCTTCGCCACTTCCATCCCTAACGCGAGCTGCAATAAAGCTTTTTAAACGGCCAAAACGCAAGAATTTTATGTACCGTAACTTCTTCAAACGCATCCCATGATGAATCCAATCCGCATATTCATAAGCAGCGTACGCTCGGAGTTTGCCAAGGAACGGCAAGCCCTGTATGAATATATCCGTGACGATGCACTGCTGGGGCAGTTTTTTGACCCGTTCCTGTTTGAAGCGAGACCGGCGGAAAATTCTAAATCGCAGGATGTCTTTTTGCGAGTCGCCGAGGATTGCGACATTTACGTTGGGCTTTGGGGGGCGCAGTACGGAAATGCACCGAAGAACGGCCTTTCGCCTACGGAGATGGAATACGATGCTGCCACCAAAAAGCACCGCTATCGCATTGTATTTGTGAAAAATCTTGCCGATGGTGAAGTCCGCGACAAGAGGGAAGGTTCCCTTATACGCAAGGCGGAACGCGACGTAGTCCGTAAAAAGTTCGGCGATTACGAGGAACTCCGTAGCAGCCTTTATGCAGCGCTTGTCCGCTACCTCGAAGAGAAGGAAATTATTCGGCACACCCCGTTTGATGCAACATTCATCAATGCGACTATCGACGACATCGATTCGAAAAAAGTGAAATGGTGGCTGAACAGGGCTCGTGGCAAACGCGGACTCAAACTCTCGATGGACGATGGCGTTGAATCCATCCTCAAACACTTGAACCTGATGGGTGAAAACGGCCGACTTACGGCATCTGCCATCCTCCTCTTCGGAAAGGATCCGCAAAAGTTCTTTATTACCTCTGAGGTCAAGTGTTTGCAGTTTTACGGGACGACCATCACAAAGCCGATTCCCGCTTACCAGGTTTATCACGGCACCGTTTTCGAGATGATTGACCTGGCTGTGGATTTTGTGATGTCTAGAATCGACGCCCGTGTGGGCGACCGTTCCAAAAGTACCGAGGTGGACGTGACGTACGAACTCCCGCTGGATGCCGTGCGCGAAGCCATCGTGAACGCAGTGACGCACCGCGATTACACAAGCAACGGCAGTGTGCAGGTGATGCTTTTCAGGGACCGCCTTGAAATTTGGAACCCCGGCCGATTGCCGTACGGAATGACTGTTGAAAAACTGGCGACTGTGCATAAATCCGTGCCCACGAACCCGGTGCTAGCGAATCCGATATACCTAGCTGGCTACATTGAACGCATCGGCTCTGGTACGACTGACATTATCAAACTTTGCGAAGAGTGCGGACTTGCAACTCCTGTGTTTGAGGATGCCGGCGATTTTACGGTTGTGTTGAAACGAAAAAATGTTGTTGAATCGGTTTCTTTAAACCCTACCACAAACCCCACCACAAACCCCACCACAAACCCCCTTGCAAAAATTCAGGCTTTCTTGAAGAACGGTCCGCTTTCAGCAAGAGAATTGATGACTTTGATGGATTTAAATGACAAAAAGAGTTTCCGGGATGCTTACTTGTCGAAAGCTTTGAACCACGATTTGATTGAAATGACCCACCCAGAAAACTTGAAACATCGAAATCAAAAGTATCGTTTGACTGAATTTGGTGAAGATATCAGCCATTGGGAGGTCCTGGACTAATGTATCGCCACTTCTTCAAACGCATCCTGGACTTCTTCTGCGCGCTCGCGGCAATCCTCTGCCTGAGCCCGGTTCTTATCGTGCTCACTGTTCTTGGTGCAATCAAGATGGGCGGCAACCCCTTCTTCACCCAGCCGCGCCCCGGCAAGGACGAACGCATATTCAAGCTCGTGAAGTTCCGCACCATGACCAATGCCCGCGACGCCCAGGGCAAACTCCTCCCGGACGACGTGCGCCTCACGCGCTACGGCAAGTTCTTGCGTAGCACCAGCCTCGACGAACTCCCCGAACTCTTCAACATCCTCAAGGGCGACATGGCCGTGATAGGGCCGAGACCCCAACTCGTGCGCGACATGGTATTCATGACTCCGGAACAGCGCCGCCGCCACACCGTGCGCCAGGGCCTGAGCGGGCTCGCGCAAGTCAACGGCCGCAATGCAGTGACCTGGGAAACGAAGATTGCGTACGACCTCCAGTACATCGAGCGCATCACCTTTCTGGGCGATGTGAAAATCATCCTCACCACCCTCGCGAAAGTCTTCAAGCGCAGCGACATCACCGAGGAAAACTGCGACACCGCCACCGACCTTGGTGACTACCTGCTTGCGCACGGACGCATCAGCCAGACCGAATATGACGAAGGCCAGAAACTCGCGAAGGCATTATTGGCAAAGGCTTTTGAAAAACGTTAAAACTTTTAAAAACTATATTTAGACCATGAACGAACGCTTTGTTACAAAGAAATTTGTAAACCTTACCGACGAGGAACTTGCTCGTTGCTCCGCTTTGTTTTCGGAGCATTACGGCAAGTACAGCGGCAAGGGCGGCGGTTTTGCAAAAGGTCAACCGATAAAAATGTCGCCCAATAGGTATAAAAGCCTGTACGGTGACCGGCAGAACATCTTCATATCCATGTGCTATGACGAATCGGGAGACTTGCTTGGTCATGCCATATTCTTGCGCAAGGAAATTGAAGGCAAAGGCCTTTGCTCCTGGGTTGTTCAACTAGTCGTCCATAGCCGGTATAGAAACAGAAAAATCGGTTCTAGACTATTGCTTAGTGCATGGGGCTTTTCGAATTATTTTGCTTGGGGCCTTGCAACTGCGAATGCGATTACGCTAAAGACTCTTGAATCGGTCACATGGCGCGAAATTTCTGTGGAAGAAATCCAAAAAAATCTTGGCACGCTAGAACGGCTCATGGAAGAAATTCCGTTTGTCCAAAAAGATTGCGTAAAGGTGTCGAGTAAAGAATGTCAGGTTTTCTCGAATTTCTACCCGGAACTGGAACTTTCCAACAAGAATCCGTCCTTGGACATATACGCAAAGCGGATGGGGGAACTTGAGTCGGGCTATGAATGGCTTGCGTTCACTTTCAGAAGCCAGAAAATGTCTTGGACTACCGAAAAATTCAACAAGTTTATTGAGTTTTCGGAAACGCAACTGAAGGAAGCGTATTCGCGCATGGACATGCCGCGGCAGCCCTGGACCAAGGGGACTGCAAATGAGGTGGACTTTATCCTTGACAGAGTGGAACTTGAACCGGATGCGCGCATTCTCGATTTGGGCTGCGGTCAAGGACGGCATGTCGTGGAACTTGCCCGTCGAGGCTTTACCAACGTGACAGGTGTGGATTTTGCCGAAAAGAACCTTGAATCGGCTCGTGCCGCCGCCCTGGAAAAGAAGGTCTGCTGCAACTTTGTCGAAGGGGATGCCCGCATATTCAAGACGGGGACGAAATACGATTGCGTCCTGTGCCTGTACGATGTTATAGGCTCGTTCAGGAACCTGGATGATAACGTAAGGATTCTGAAGAACATAAAGTTGCTGCTTGCCGATGGCGGAAAGGCCGTTGTCTCGGTCATGAACTTCGCGCTAACCTCCAAGATTGCAAAGCACAAGGTGAGCCTGAGCAAGAATCCGCAGGCGCTGCTCGCCTTGCCTCCCTCCGAAACGATGAAATCTACCGGGAACATTTTCAACCCGGAGTATTTCTTGATTAACAAGGACGACGGCCTTGTGTACCGCAAGGAACAGTTCTCTGGCGACGACTTCGTCCTGGCGGAGTACGTCGTGGCCGACAAACGATACAAGGCTAGCGAGATAAAGGAACTCGCCGAAAGCGTAGGGTTGAAAGTAGTCGAAACCCGCTTTGTGAGTGCCGGTGCCTGGGACAAACCGTTGAAATCTATTGATGAGCATGCCAAGGAAATCTTGCTCGTGCTTGAAAACGGGTAGGGGATGTGATGGCTGAGTTGGTGTCTAAATGCGACGTTCTTGTTACTTATTGCTGGAATCGTGTCGGATATAATATTCTTCGTAGTTTGGCTGCAAAAGGTCTGAACGTGTATGCTGCAGATACTTCCAAAAGAAATATCTGCAGTATGTCAAAATTTTGTGCGGGAAGTTTTATTTATCCAGATCCTTTTACGCAAGAAGAGAAATTTATTTCCTGCTTACTTGAAAATATTGAACGTCTGAAACCTAGGGTCTTGATGCCCACTCATGATGAGGGAATTGTTATTGCAAAACATATTGAACGGTTCCCAAAATGGCTTCTGATTTCTATAGAATCCTTTGATAAGCTTTCCATGCTTTCAAATAAAGCTTCTGCTACTGAACTTGCCGCTAAAGTTGGTGTCCCTGTACCTAAAGTTTATACCGAAAATGATGTAATTACGGATTTCCCAGTTGTTCTGAAGACCGTGATTGGAAATTCTGCCAAAGGTGTGTATTTCCCTTCAAATTCCACGGAACTTGAAAATTTAAAGAATCAATATTCTAGCGATGAAATACTTGTTGAAGAAAAAATAGGTGGATGCGATTATAGTGTTGACTGCATTCGTTGGAAAGGCTTTTTTAAAGCTGCCGTTTATAGGGCTGTAGTGACTAAAACGGATGGTGGTGGAACTACGACTCAACGAGTTATTGTTGATGAACCAATTTTAATTGAATATGCAAAAAAAATGCTAGACAATGTTGATTACAACGGCGTTTGTGGTTTAGACTACCGTTACGATCCAGAGAATAAAATTTGTGCTTTTATAGAAGTAAATGCCCGATTTACAGGTGGCTTGGCTACAGAAGTGACTGCGGGTTTTGATTTGCCTTACATGCTTTATTGTTTGACGGTTAATGGCGTTTGTGCGATGCCTAGTGTAAAGGTGGGGACGAAGACTAAATGGCTTTTAGGTGATGTAATCACACTTGTTGGAAGACTTGTCTCAAGAAATATTAGGAAGAATGAATTGAAACAGGTGCTTAAAATATCTGGTTTTGACGCTTTTGATGATTTTCGTAAAGATGATAAATTTGCCATTTTGGGTGAAATGGCGTATTATTTTGAAAAACTTGTAAAAAATAGAAAACTGAACCCGTAGGTGTTGGCGTAAGACGGAAGATAGAGTAATGAAAATTTTAATATTGGCTAATAGTATGTCGGGGCTTTACGAGTTTAGACGAGAACTCGTATTGAAATTGCGTCAACTAGGACATTCTTTGAATTTGATGTTGCCTACTGATGAAAGTTATTCTTCATTTTTCGTAGATGCCGGCTGTGAAATGACGCCAGTTGATTTTAACAGACAAGGTTTGAATCCCTTTGCTGATTTGAAACTTTTTCTTAGTTATTACAAATTTTTAAAAAGATACAGGCCTGATATTGTATTTACTTATACAATTAAACCCAATGTATATGGCGGATTTGCTTGCTCACTTTTAAATATTCCATATGTGGTTAATGTAACAGGATTGGGAAGCGCTTTGGAAAATGGAGGCTTCTTAATGCAATTGTCTTTGTTTTTGTACAGACTTGGATTGCGTAAGGCCAAAACAGTTTTTTGTCAGAACAAATCAAATTTGTTTTTTTTGCAAAATCATAAAGTTGTTCGTGAAAATGGCGCTCTAATTCCCGGCTCTGGGGTGAATTTGGATTATTTCGTTGCTCAGCCTTATAATGAAGATGATGGAATAAAGTTTCTTTATGTTGGTCGTGTGATGAAGGCTAAGGGAATTGATCAATTTTTAGAAGCTGCCAAAGCAATCACTTCGAAATTTAAAAATGTAGAATTCCATATTGTTGGCCGTTGTGAAGATGAATATCAGGAAATACTTAATGATCTTCAAACAAAAAAAATTGTTGTCTATCATGGCATGCAAAAAGATATGAGGGCTTTTTATAAAATGGCGAGTTGCACAATCCACGCTTCGTATTATGCTGAAGGAATGAGTAATGTGCTTCTTGAAACTTGTGCCTCTGCTCGTTCAGTTATTACTACTAATAGACCGGGCTGTGGCGAGATTGTTGACGATGGAGTGAATGGCTTTGTGGTTAAACAGCGCGATAGCCAGGACCTGATTGAAAAAATTGAAAAGTTCCTTGCCTTGACTCTTGAAGAGAAACAGAAGATGGGCGAGGCCGGCCGCGCAAAGGTGGAAAAGGAATTTGACCGCCAGATTGTGGTGAATGCGTACTTGAAGGAATTGGAGAATGTGTAATGGATGGCTATAAGAAGATTATTAAGAGTGCTGCTGTAAGACGTTTCATTCTTAATTCAATGAGATTCGTCCCAGATTCTCTAATGCTTAAAATACAGTATAGAGTTAAGCTTCGTCGTTCTTTGAATCTGAAAAATCCGCAGCGATTTACTGAAAAGTTGCAATGGTACAAACTCAATTATCGTAATCCGGTTATGCACCAATGTGTTGACAAGTACCTGGTACGAGATTATGTTAAGAGTAAGGGCCTTGAAAATATACTAGTTCCATTGATTGGTAAATTTGATACAATCAATGATGTTGATTTCAATAAACTTCCAAATAGTTTTGTCATTAAAACGACTCATGGAGGTGGCGGTGTTAATGTCGTTGTTTGCCAAGATAAGTCAAAACTTGATTTCAATGAACTAAAAGAAAAACTTTCATTCCCTGCCCATAAAGTCAAATCAAGAACAATGGGCCGAGAATGGGCCTATTATGGTCTGCAACCAGGCATTGTTGTTGAAGAACTCCTTGTAAACAAGGAAAATCCGGCAGCCGGTGTAAGCGATTACAAAATTTTCTGTTATAACGGAAATCCGGAGTATTTGGTGGTTGATGTAGACCGATACATTGGCCATAAGCGCAACTTTTACAAGGCTGATTGGACTTGTTTGGACGTTAGCAGCGATTGCCCTCAGACAGATAGAGAAATCCCCAAACCCGAGAATTTTGAAGGCATGCTTGAAATAGCGAGAACGCTTTCAAAGGATTTTCCGTTTGTTCGCGTAGATTTGTACAATATTGATGGTAAAATCTATTTTGGAGAGCTGACGTTCTATCCCTGGAGTGGATATGTTCAGTATACTCCGGATGAAATGGACTTTGAATTGGGCCGAAATGCGCTTTTGATTCGATTTGGAGGGTGATTGTGGATAATCCTGTTAGAATTTTGCAAGTGTTTGGAGCTTTGAATCGAGGTGGTTCAGAATCAATGATTATGAATCTGTATCGAAATATTGATCGTACTAAGATTCAATTTGATTTTGTAAAACATACTACAGAAAAATGCGCTTTTGACGACGAGGTTTTGTCTCTTGGTGGTCGAATATACTCGGCTCCAAATTTCAAAATTTATAATTTGTTTAGCTATAAAAAGTGGTGGAGGATGTTCTTTAAGGATCATCCTGAATATAAAGTTGTTCACGGACATCTTTTTACAATAGCATCAGTTTTTTTTGATGTAGCTCATGAATTTGGACTTAAAACTATAGGTCATTCTCACGCCACAAAATCTCCAATCTTGTCTTTGAAAAATATTTTGCGAAAACCTTTCTTGAATCGTCTTGCAAAAACATCTGATTATTGTTTTGCTTGTTCAAAAGATGCTGGAAAATGGATTTATGGTGATAGAGACTTTACTGTTCTTAAAAATGCGATAGATACGGAACAATATGTTTTTTCTGAAGAGAAAAGGAATACTGCTAGGAAAGAATTTTCTTTGCAAGGTAAATTTGTGGTTGGAAATATAGGAAGATTAACCACACAGAAAAATCAAACGTTTGTTATTGATGTGTTTAATGAAATTCATAAAAAGATTTCTAATTCAGTGTTGATGATAGTTGGTGTTGGAGAATTAGAAAAATCTTTAAAACATAAGGTTGATTCTCTTGGTTTAACTGATTTTGTCATTTTTACCGGAGTTCGTTCTGATGTCCCAAAATTGTTGTCCGCAATGGATGTCTTTTTATTCCCGTCTTTATATGAAGGTCTTGGTATTGTTGCTGTAGAGGCTCAGACATCAGGTTTGCCAACATATTGCTCATCTGCGGTTCCGGAGGAAGCGAAAATATCTGATTTGTATGAAAAAATATCATTAAAAGAATCGCCTTCTTATTGGGCGGAAAAAATTCTTGGTGAAAAAGAATTTTGTAATCGTGAACAAAAATATATTGATGCTAAAAATAATGGCTATGATATTCACTCAACAGCAGAGTTTTTGGTTGATTTTTATCAAAATAAATGTGGAAATTAGAAATGTTTACGAGTATCACTTTGAATTACAATGATTATGAATTAGTTGCTAAGTTAAAGAATCTTTATTTATAAAAAAAATGCTCAATAATATTGTGACCCATAATTTAATGTTGGATAAAATTTTTTCGCTTTTACTTGTTTTATATCCGATTCCATTTATGTACAGCGTCGGAGGGCTTCCCATAATGGTTTCGGATGTTTTTTTGTTTTTGATTTTGGTTGCAATCTTTTTCTTGAAAAAAAATAGCATTTGTATAGATTGGCATTTTCTTCCGTATTTTATCTTAATTTTAATTCAATTGATTTTTTTGTGCTCCGGAGAATTGGACTTTAAAAAAATTGGCTCTACAATTCGATATCTATTTTATATTGGAACGATTTGTTTCTGTTTGCACGAAAACTTTAATATTGAATTTGCAAAAAAAGTCTATCAAAAAGTTTGTATAATTTCTACCACGTATTTAATTATTCAAACAGTATTGTACAAATTCTTACATTTGTATTTACCAGGATATTTCCAAAATTCGATATTCCCTGTTGTATCCGATCAAGTTAGTGTACTAGAAAATAGTGTTGGACAAACTTGGTTTTTAATTTTAAGACCTTCTTCTTTTTTTGCTGAACCTGCTCATTATGCGGAATACGTGTTAGGATATCTCACGATTGAACTTTTTTTTGAAAAAGAAAAAGTTAATTTTTTTGTACCTGCGTTCCTGTTGTTAGGAATCCTTTTAGCAATGTCATCAACAGGTATTTTGGGGGCTGTTGTGATATTGTCTTTATATTTTGTTAAACGATTGTTGAATAAAAAGACAATTACCTTTTTAATCGCGTTTCTTTTGATTATTCCGTGTTTTTTATATGCTGTTTTAAATAGTAGTTTTTTTGAACATTTTAGTGAACGTATGACGGAAGGATCGTCAACTGCTGGACGGATGAATGGTTATAGTGATATGTTTAATAATGTTTTTGAGAATCCGTTTTTTTTGATTTTTGGAGAAGGCATGGGAAGCTCTTTAGATCATTACCTAGCTGGGTTTGCTAGATTGATAAATTACTTTGGCCTTGTTGGTCTTCTTTGTTTTGTTTTTGTGGTGGGGTTGATTTTATTTGATAAAAAAATATCTCTTTATCAAAAGATTTTACTTTTTGTTTTCTTGATTCTAAATGTTGGAACCGAACTGCTATTTCAACCTTTTGTATTTGTTTTTTTACCATTTATATTGTGTATCCCTTCAGAAAAAAGGAGTGTAAATGTTAGCTTGTGTGATTTTAAATTATAATGATTATGAGTCTGTTGTCAGTTTATATGAAGAAATAAAGGAATATAAATGTTTTGAATTTATCATTCTTGTTGATAACAAATCGACAGATGATAGTTTTGTTCACTTAAAAGCATTGGAAAATGAATCTACCATTGTGATTCAAAGTGATAAGAATGGTGGCTATGGTTATGGTAATAATTATGGGATTCGTTATGCAGAATCTTTAGGTGCTGAATATGTGTTGATTTGTAATCCAGATGTTAGTTTTTCCGAACAAGCTGTAAATTCTACTCTTGAAGTGTTGAAGAATAACGAAAAATGTGTGGCATCTGCGCCAAAAGTTAATGTTGGAAATCCTGCTATTAAGTTGGCTAAACCATTGAAGGACATCTGTTTTTCAAGCCTATTTCTTAATAGATTATTTGCGCCTCGTTCATATAAAAAAAATTTTTTTGATGGAAAAAAACAGGTTGTAGTTGATGCAATTCCTGGTTCGTTTACAATATTTGATGTAAAAAAGTTTTGTGAATGTGGCTTATATGATGAAAATATTTTCTTGTATCATGAAGAAGTTGTAATCGCGAGAAAATTTAAGAAGAAGGGCTTTATCCAAATTCTAAATTTGCAAGACAAGTTCATACACAATCATTCGGTAAGTGTGAATAAATCAATAAAATCTGCTATAAAATTAAAACGAATCATAATGACCTCGCAGTATTACTATTTAAAGACGTACTGTGGTGCAAGTTCTTTTGCTTTGTTGATTCAACGATTTATAAGACCTTTTTGCTATGTAGAGTTGTTTATATGGAAAAAAATAAGGTCTATTCTAAAAGTTCAATTTTAAAAAATTTGGTTATGCTTTCGGTTTTGATGGTTGGAGCTTATTGTGAATAAATACAAGAATATATATGTAATTTGTCCTGCAAATTCTGTTACAGGAGGGCCTGATGCCTTACATCAGATGGTCTATTATTTAAATGAGATGCATTTGAATGCAAAGATTGTTTATGTGTCGAATGCTGCTGATAAGAAAGGCTTTAAAATAGCCGAACCATATAAGAAATATTTGGATGCTTTTTTGTTGGAAAAAGATATTCAAGATGACGAATGTTCTGCAATCATCATACCTGAAATGTACTCCAAAAAAATCCGTTTATTTTATAAAGCAAAGATTTTTATTTGGTGGCTTAGTGTTGATAATAATTTTGGATATGGTACTTTTTTTAAAAAAATGAAGTTTGTTGCAACATTGCCACTTCGTTATGTTAAAAATAGATGGTATTACAAAAATAGAACTTTGGAAATCATAAAAAATGTATTTGATAAAGAATCGTATTCTTTTGACAAAGAAGATAAAAGGGTGACGCATTTATGTGCTTCTTATTATGCCTATGATTATGTGTCTAAAAGATCGAAAAATCCTGTGGAACTTTGCATAGAACCTATAAGCAAGTATTTCTTAGAGTCGTATGAAAAGGAAGTAATAGAGAAGGAAAATCGAGAATCGGTTGTTCTTTTTAATCCAAGAAAATCTGGCTCTTTTATTTCTGTATTATCTCGTCAATGTCCTAATATAAATTTTATCCCTTTACAGGGAATGAACCAGCAACAATTAATTGAAAAGTATAAATCTTCAAAATTATATGTAGATTTTGGTCCTTTTCCTGGTGCAGAAAGGATTCCTAAGGAGGCTGTTTTGTATGGCTGCGCAATCATGACGGGACGTCGAGGAGCCTCGAATTACCATGGGGATGTCCCTATTCCCGATGAATACAAATTTGAAAATCCAAAATCTCATATTCCAGAAATTAAAAAGAAAATACAGGATATGCTTGAAAATTATGAGTCAATATATTCTGATTTTGATGAATACAGAAATACTGTTCTGAATTTGGAAGAAAATTTTGTTAATTCACTGAAAAAGATTTTTTAATATGTAATTGTCAGCCACTTTGGGGAGGTGGCTGACATTAATAAGTTTTTTGTTATTTGTTAATGAATTTTTTTACAAGAATTCGCATAAATGGAAACGATTTGTAAATTCTATATCGGATTCTTTGAAAAAACAAAAGTTCTTTTACGTATGTAGCATTTTCTTTTTGAAAAATTTTTCCGTAATTTTCAGTTTCTATAAGCAAACGGAATTTTCTATACCGGATTCCTTCTTCTATAAAACTATGAAACTTATTTTCTGAGAATTTATCAAATGCCATATCCATTTTTATCATTTCTTCGCAATGTTTTATTTTCTTTTCTGGGGTGGAAAATAGCCTTTGAGTCCATGAACCAATACTATTGCTTCTATAGCATGACATTGTGTCGTCAATAAAAAATAGGGAACCTTTATTTAAACAGTATCGTTGTGTTTTCTCGTCACCGACACTAGCGTATTTGAAGTAGTCTGGTGGATTTAAGGAATATTCTTTGAGAAATTTTGTTTTAATGAAGTAACTGCTGAGTTGAAAAGTACAAGCCGCTTTGGATAATAAGTGTAGGGCGTATTGTTCTTGTGAAATTACTCCATTTTTGAATTTAGATCCTGGAATAAGTGCTTTTTCTATGATTTCCCCATTTTCGCGAATTATTTGAACATTGTGCGTGCAGATTGAACATTCAGGGTGTTGCTCCATTGCATCTACTTGTTTCTGCAATTTTAAAGGATCTGTCCAATAATCGTCGCCTTCGCAAAATGCAATGTATTTGCCTCGCATTGCAGCATTCATGATTCTTGATAGAGATCCATCATGTTTGGAATACTGATTTTCTGTCTCAAAAATTGGTTTTATAATATCTGGATATTTTTCTGCATATTCCTTAATTATTGCAGCGCTTCCGTCCGTAGATGCATCATCATGAACTATCGCTTCGAATTTGAAGTTTGTCTTTTGCATGACGAAACCGTCTAAGCACTGGCGGAGATAAGGCTCATGGTTGTACACGAGGCAGCGAATGCTGACCATAATGTCGTTTTGGTTTGCGTTATCGTTCATTTTAGATGCTATCCCAAATGATTCTTGTTTCTTTTGTAGGGTTTTCTAGTTCTATTTTTAATTTTTCTTTTATCTTCTCTAAAATTGCATAGCAGTCTGATTTTGTTTTCCCTTGAACGACAATTGGCCCTTTGCGTGATGATTTATCTCTAATAAGTGACACTTTTTGTCCTAATTCTATATTGTCAAAAAAAGCCTTTCTTACTCCAGAAAGTGCGGAGACTTCCTCTGTGCCTTCAATTTTTGTTATCGTTCCTTCTGGTAAAAGATAACAGAAATATGCTGCGGCACCTTTTCTGATGTGTATTTCATCATTGTATATTCCAAGAGCATCTTTTACAAGAAGCTCATTTGCATTAACACTGCTTGCTGCGGGAATGATTTCGGACGAAATGAAAACACCGCCACCTCTTGCTGCAATTTCAACTAAATAAATTATACCAGTTTTTTTTTCAACAATGAATTCACCATGGGTGATTCCGAATTTAAGGTTGAATCCTTTTACAAGGTTTTCATTTAGGTGCATTAGCTGTTTTTCTATTTCAGAATTTGCATGCAAGGCGTCCTGGAATACTGTAGCAGAAGGGATGAATGTTCCTGGAATGTTAAAATAATCTCTATGCCCCACCATAAGATTTGTTACCTGATAATTGTGGGTGTAGGATTCAACTACAAATTCATCTCCTTCTATATATTGCTCCAAGATAATTGTACGTGTGTTTGAGTAACTTTGGGTGTATGAGAAGTGTTCGATTATTTCGTTCAGTGAATTTACTTGGAAAATGCCATTACTAGCTGATCCGTCTACGGGTTTCATAATGAGAGGAAAATGCAATTCATTGTTTCTTAAAATTGACTTTACATCCTCTAAATTCTTTATCAACCTAGATTTTGGAACATTAATGCCGATTTTTTCAGCTGATGTCCTCATTAAGTATTTGTTCGTAAATTTCAAGGCAACGTCATAACTGATGCCGGGGAGTCCCATTTTTTCCGCAACGTAAGCAACCGTTGGAACGCTTTGGTCAAGCTGGTCTGTTAGGATTGCATCAATGGATAATTCTTTTGCTTTGGCTAGAACTGATTCTTTATTTTTTATGTCTTCAAAAAAAGGTTCATCACAGATTTTAAATCCAGGATAATCACCTTTGGGTGAAACGGCAATAACATATGCTCCATATTTATGACATAATTCCATTAAAGGAATTTGGCCCCGGCCCGCGCCTAGAATCATTATTTTTTTCATTCTGTGATTACCTGTATGAACTCGTTTGGCGAGGCTACAAATGTTTCCATTTCTAATTTATCTTCAAAATTAACAACGAGAGTTCCTATTGCATTATTCGCTCCGTTAAATGCTTCGACAAAATCGCCTTTTTTTACCCAAAGATCTTCTTCAATAACGTGTTTTTTTATTTTTTCATCAATTTCAAGTTTGACGAATTTCCCTTTTTTGTCTGCATGGAGAATTAATTCTGCCCAATGTCCATTATAATTTTTTTGTTCAATATTTTCAACGGAATCGCCAACTGCAGCGCGAACTGCCGCGGTTATTAAATCCACTCCTGTTGCATAGCGAATCATTTCGCAAAGTCTGTTTCCTCCGCCACGCGGAGAAACCTCCATAATATACGCCTTGCCATTTTCTCCGATGCGAGTTTCAATATTGTAGACGGTTGTTTTCATTCCCAAAAGCGAAATGAGTCGCTGAAGTTCAGACTTAAGTTCCTTTTCTTGTTCGTCTGTGTAGGTTGATGGCCAACTAAAGGCGGATGGAGTATATGGGTTTGCTGCATTTTTATCAAAATGCTGCGCTGAAAAAGATATAAAGTTTAATTTGCCATTTATGGTGAAACAATCAGAGTCGGATGAACATCCGTGTTGAGTTATGAATTCTTCAACAATGATGTGCCCTGATAAAGAATATTCCATAGCATGAATAAGCGCATCATTTAGGTTTTTTAGAGAATCTACTCGGGTGCAGCCTTTACTACCTGCTGAATCGGTTGGTTTTACGATTAATGGATACGTAAATTTATGGGAAAAATTTTTTGCATCCTCTATAGAGCTAAAACCATAGGCCCAAGGTACTGTAAATCCGTTTTCTTTCAAAAAAGCTCGAAATTTATCTTTGTTTTGAAGAATTTCTACAGACTTGTAGGGACCGAAGGCTGGAAGCCCCATTTTTTCTTGAACATAGGATGCCGCAATAACTCCTGGATCAACTCCGAAAGAAATTATTCCATCAATTTCTTTTTCTTTTGCAACTTTTAACAGCGCTTCTTTGTCTGTGATGCTGACATTGACGTATTCGTCTGAATATTTATGGGCAATATTGCTCGGAATGTAATCCGCTGAGATTACATAATAACCCTGTTCATGGGCGGCTTTAATAACAGGGAGTAAGTAACGAATGCCTCCAAGTAACAAAATTTTTTTCATGTATGCTTATTGCTTGTTGATGATATTAATAATCTTTTCTACAGATTCCTTCTCCAACCCTGCGTAAATCGGCAGGCAGAGAACCTGGTCCGCCAGCTTGTGTGCCACAGGCAGGTTTGCCGGATTTGCGGATTCCAATCCTCTATAGGTGGAGAAGGTGCTTATCAGCGGGTAGAAATAGCGGCGGCCAAGGATGTTGTGCGCTTTCAGTTTCTCGTACAATGCATCTCGGCTGATGCTGTATTCGGGGCCGATGAAAATGGGGAAGTAGGCGTAGTTGTGGCGCACGCCATCGATGTCCTTGAGCATGCGGATGCCGGGGATGTCCTTCAGGCCTTCGCGGTATTGCTGGGCGATAGCCTTTCTGTTGTTGATGGCCGAGTCCACTTGCTTCAGATTCAACAGTCCGAATGCCGAGCGGATTTCGTCCATCTTGCTGTTGATGCCTGGGCCGACGACTGTTGTCTCGTTCACGAAGCCGAAGTTCTTCAGATGGTCGATGCGGGTCTTTGTTGCCTCGTCGTGGCATACAAGTGCGCCGCCCTCGACGGAGGTGAACACCTTGGTCGCATGGAAACTGAGCGTGCTCAGGTCGCCCTGCTCGAGAATGGATGTGCCGTCAGCCTTTACGCCAAAGGCATGGGCTGCATCGTAAATCACCTTAAGGCCGTATGTATCTGCGATTTCCTGGATGCGCTTGTAGTTGCAGGGGGTGCCGTAAACATGCACTGGCATGATCGCCGTTGTGTGCGGGGTGATGGCTGCCTCGATTTTTTCGGGGTCGAGGTTGCCTGTTGATTCCTCTACGTCCACAAAAACAGGCTTGATACCGTTCCACCAAATGGAGTGTGTTGTTGCCACAAAGCTATAGGGGGTTGTGATGACTTCCCCGGTAATGCGCATGGCCTGCAGTGCTGTGATTAACGGTAGTGTCCCGTTGGTAAACAGGCTGATGTACTTGACGCCGAGGTATTCTGCCAGGGCCTTCTCGAGAGCCTTATGGTAAAAACCGTTGTTTGTAAGCCACTTGCGGTCCCAGATGTCCCTAAGCATGGGGATGAAGTCGTCCAAATTGGGGAGAAGCGGCGATGTTACTTTAATTAGTTCGTCTGGCATTTATCAAGACCTTAATAAATTTGCGATTTATTTATAAGATAGTATAAATTCAGTGGCTTTTCTTGTTTTTTATGGAAATTTGTGCTTATTTCAATTTTTTTTAAGGTATGCACTCGCAATTTCGCTTTCATAATTTATTCATTATTGCTCATGCTTTCAAAAAACTTGTCTACTGTATGACATCGTCCATCAGGGCGGTCATCTTGGAGAAATCGGCTTCGTGCATCAGTTGGTAATGGTCCAGAATGCGGGCTAGCGGAAACTTTTCGAGAATTCTCTGGAATGTGAACCCGGTTTGCCATTGGTAGGTGGCGAGGATGTTGCCGCTCCAGTATTCCGCCTGCGGGTAGAAAAATTCGTCCTGAGCCTCGACGATGGTCTTGTCGGTTACTGCTGACTTGCATGCGAGCATCAGGAACTCGATACCGGACTTGCCGCAAAGAAAATTCGGATTTCCGATTTCAATTTGATAGGGAATTTCTGACTCGAGAAAAAGGGATTGCGCCTGCTCGGGAGTTTGTCTTAAAAGGCGAAGAACGCCTTGAAAGAAGAATCCAAGGTTCTTTTGTACATCGTTCAGGTAGAATTCGTCATAGGCGTATTTCATTCAGAAGCTCCGGATTGCGGACTAGGTCCAAGAGATAGGTCGCCTCGGTCGGCTTTACGTGCCTAAGATCGTTGAGATATTTTTTTCGCGCCAATGTATCGCGTTCCCTGTACTTTGGATAATAGATGCTTGTGTCGGCCTTTTCTGCGTCGATGAAATCTAGTTGGTTGAACGCTTTCTTTGTCTTCAGGACGACTTGAAGACCCAGGCTTCCGAGTTTCATGGAGTTAGCTAGGTTTTCAAGCGGGATGATGTTTTCGAGGAAATCGCTTGCAAAGGAAAAGTAGGAGTCGTTCGCCCTGTAGCCAAGGATTACGTCAAAGGCCTCGTACTCTAACGGAAAATGTTCCTTAAGGAAATCGAGATTTTGCCTGCCCAGCGGGGACTTGGGCGTGAACACTCTGTTTTGCATCAATATGGTGAGCCAGTGCAGTATGTTGAATGGGCTTTCTGACAGGTCTAGGATTCGCAGGTCTTCTGTGTTGAACTCGTACTTGTTCGCAAAGCCGTTCTTGTTATTTTGACAGGCCCATTCCATGGCCAGACTTCGTGATTCCGTGCAGTAAAAACCGCATCCGTAATCGTTATGCGGATTTCCTTGACCGAAGCATGGTCGTTCAATAACAGATGTTGAACCGTGGTAAAGAAGCATTTTTTTTATAAGATAGAATAAAACCTCGGTTTTCCTTACTTTTTACGTAAATTTTTGGCTTTTTTTAGGATGTATTCAAAGCTTTCTATTTTGAATAATTTCGAAAGGACTGCGTAGGTTGTTATGCATGTGAGCGTTTGCAGAATCAATGTCGTGATATCGCTTAGTTTTGCTAGTTGAATGAAATATGCCGGGATTCCTATGATTACGGACAGCGCAATTTGCGGAAGCATGTCCTTCAGCTGGTGCAGATAGCTGTAGTTCAGCAATTTTATGTTGGGCCAGCTGTTGATTATCTGGCTCAGTATTCCTGTGACGAGTAGGCTGTAGGCCATCGCAAGGACGCTGATGTTCATGGTGATAAGGATTGCCGCGATGCCCATTGCCTTCTTGATGATTTCGAGCTTAAGGAACAGGTCGCTGCGTCCAAGTGCCTTGATGGCGTTGAGGTTCGCTGTGTGTACCGGCCAAAAGGCGAAGGTGAAGCAGAAAATTCTAAGATAGGGAACGCAGGGGAGCCATTTTTCTGTAAGTACAAGGCGGACGAGAGGCTCTGCGCATACGGCGAGGCCCATCATCATGGGCATCATTACGTAGGTGCTTATGCTTATGGCGCGACGGGTCATGGCGCGCACGGTCTCGATGTTGTCCTGCTCGGCGGACATCGCGGGGAGCAGCACGCTATCGATGGAGGTGTTGATGTTCGAGACGATGACGTTCGGGAAGTGGTGCCCCTGATTGTAGAATGCCAAGTCTTTGGCCGTGTAAATGCGTCCGATGATTAGTTGCCGCAGTTGGTTGTAGCCTGTGTCCAGGAGGGCGGAAACTAGCAACTTCCATCCGTAGCTGAACAGGGATTTCAGTCTGCCTGCCGAGAACATGAGTCTCGGACGCCACTTGACTGTCGCCCAGAGGATGACTGTGCCGAGGGTTACGTTGGTCAGCTGCTGGCCGACGAGCGCCCAGACTCCAAATCCGGAGTAAGCCATGGCGATGCCGACTATCGCTGCCGCGATGGAGCCGCTGAGGGTCGCGAAGAAGAACTTCTTGAACAGCAGGTTCTTGGAAATGTAGGATTGCTGGATGTTCCTGATGCCGGAAACCACAAGCGTGAGGCTTAGAACGCGGACTACCGGGGTGAGGTGCGGAATCCTGTAGAAATCTGCGATAAGCGGGGCGGCAATGAACATTACGCCGTAAAGGAAGAGGCACATTCCTACGTTGAAGTAGAATACGGTTGAGAAATCGAGGTCGTCGGCGTTCTTCTTTTGGATGAGCGCTGTGCCAAGTCCGCTATCTACGAATACCTGCATAAGGCAGGTAAAAACCGTGATTAATGCGATTTCGCCGTAGACCGAGGGGTCCAGGAGTCTCGCCAGCACGATGGACACGAGGAATGCGACGAGTTGCGCTCCGCATCGCTCAAAAAATCTCCAAAAGAAGTTGGTTGTAATAGACTTTGCTGTTAGCATCGTGGAGCCAAATGTAGAAAAGTTATGCAACGCGTATAGATGGGTCTTGTAAGTAATAGATATGTTTGTGTATGTTTTCTATTTTGGTGGCACCAACATATGGTCACCTCTAAAAATACATTATTTCTCAAAAAAATTGGTATCTAGATCGATTTCTTGCTTTTTACGGGTTTAAGGTTCCGTTTCCCTTTTTCATTTCCGGCCCTTTCGGGCCGTTTTTGTCCCTTTCGGGGCATCCGCTATGCGGACTGGATACAGTGCGCCCGTCGTTTTTGCTGTTCAAGCGTCACGAGGCGCGTGAAGTTGTAGCTCAGTGCTGCAAGCAGCACCCTGGCTCACCCCCGATGAGGCTGCGGCTGCAATCAACTTCTGCACCATTTTCCGCGATCCGTTTCGTGGTTACAGGTATCTTGCCTGGCTCATGGTCGACAAGGACGTCGCTTACATCAAGCCTTCCACGCTGTACAATCTCCTCAAACGCAACGGCCTTGTTTCCAAGTGGGCCAAGCCGACGAAGGAACACAAGGAAGGCTACGAACAGCCCACCCATCCCAATGAGGTATGGCACACAGCATCAGTTTGGCCGAAGGTAGACTCCAAAAAATATTTTTTGTAAATTATCTTACGAAAAATTTATCAAGAATTAATTATGTCCTCATTTTTGCAAATAAAACTCTCCTTATCACCGGCGGCACGGGTAGCTTTGGCAATGCTGTGCTGAATCGTTTCCTCCAGACTGATATCGGTGAAATCCGCATATTCAGCCGCGACGAGAAAAAACAGGATGATATGCGCCACGAGTTCCAGGCCAAGATGCCCGACGTGGCCGAGAAGATCAAGTTCTACATCGGCGACGTGCGTGACTTGCAGAGCGTCAAGAACGCGATGCATGGGGTGGACTACATCTTCCATGCGGCGGCGCTCAAGCAGGTGCCGAGTTGCGAATTCTTCCCGCTGGAGGCCGTGAAGACGAACGTGTTCGGTACGGACAATGTTCTCACGGCGGCGATTGAGGAAGGTGTGAAGAATGTGGTCTGCCTCAGCACCGACAAGGCGGCCTACCCGGTGAACGCCATGGGCACGAGCAAGGCCATGATGGAAAAGGTCATTGTGGCGAAATCCCGCACGGTGAGCCCGGAGAAGACAAAGATTTGTTGTACACGCTACGGGAACGTGATGTGCAGTCGCGGGTCCGTGATTCCGCTGTGGATTGACCAGATTCGTTCCGGCCAACCGATAACCATTACCGAAGGTTCCATGACGCGATTCATCATGAGTCTGGACGAGGCGGTGGACCTGGTGCTGTTCGCTTTCGAGAACGGCACGAGCGGCGACATCCTGGTGCAGAAGGCTCCGGCTTGCACAATACAGACTCAGGCAGAGGCGGTCTGCGAACTCTTCGGTGGCGATAAAAAGTCCATCAAGGTCATCGGCATCCGTCACGGCGAAAAGATGTACGAAACGCTCCTCACGAACGAGGAATGCGCTCATGCCATCGATCTTGGTAACTTCTACCGCGTGCCTTGCGACAAGCGCGGCCTCAACTACGACAAGTACTTCAGCAAGGGCGATACGGAACGCAACACGCTCACCGAGTTCAACTCCAGCAACACCAAGCTGCTGAACGTCGAAGAAGTCAAGGAAAAACTCCTCACGCTCCAGTACATCCGCGAGGAACTGGCGAAGAAGTAATGCTTGTGGATTCCGTCGCCACTCCGTGGCTCCAGAATGACGCTTCCTTATCGTCACCCTGGAGGGAGCGCAGCGACTGACGGGGCCCATGGCAAACTATAGTTTGCAAAATGAAAATTTTTTAGGAGACCCCTTGATTTCCAAAATGAAATAGTGTACATTTGTGTAGTGTGAGTTGAAATGTGGCTTTTTTGATGCTTGTCGGCCGTAGGAGGTGTTGATGGGAAGCTGCTGCAAATGTATATTGGGAAGGGAGTAACAATATGGAAAAGGTCATTCAAATTGCATCGTATATTTCGGAAAGGTATCTTTCTGAGTTTTCGGTTCGTATAGATGAAATGAAACTCCATAAGTTGCTTTACCTTGTTCAAAGAGAATCCTTGATTCAACTTGGTTGGCCGGCGTTTGACGAATCCTTTGAAGCTTGGCGGTATGGGCCTGTGATGATTTGCCTGCGCTCTCTTTATGCTTCTGATGGATTGCATCAAAGATTGCCGGATCCTGTAGCATGCGAGTTAAAACCTGTTTTTGACGAGGTATTCTCTCGCTATGCGTCAAGGAGTAGCTGGAGCCTAAGCGATTTGACTCATGGAGATAGTTCCTGGCGAAATGCTCGTAAAGGGCTTGCGCGGGATGCTGCAGGGCATGTTCCCATGTCTATCGATGATATTCGTCGCGATGCGGAATACATTAAAATGCGTCGTCGGGTAATGCCTGTTATTCGTTCTTTGCTCAAGGGAGGCTCTGTTGAAAATAACTGAGGAGCAGCGGAATCTTCTTGATTCCCTTGTTTGTGAAAGGTTACGAGACAATCCTCAGAACAAACGGCTTGTTCAGCTTTTTTGCAATAAGCGCAATGACGGAATAGCAGAGACTTTGCGCAAAAAGGCTTGGACCGAAGATTGCGATGGAGATATCGCTTATTATGTGATTAAGTCTTCGTCTGACGAAGTGTTGTTCTTTTTCTCGCTAAAGTGTGGTGGTCTGCACAATTCTTTGAACGAAGATTACTTCAAATTGGTTAGCAAGATTACAAAGATTTTAAAAAAGTTTTCTGAGGAAAGCTCCTGTACGGCAGAAAAAGAAGGCGCTTTGTTGAAAATTGAAAAAATTCGTTCTGGACTAGGCCTTTCTGAGGATGAAATTTTGGAAATATTAAAGAAAGAAAAACTTGAACGAGAAATTGAACTAGAAAATGAAAATATCACCCGAGTTGGATTCACTCATTCCGGTGTTGAACTTGTTCATTTTTGTGCAAATGATTCTTCTAAAGATTTTTGGAGTAAAACAGGGATGCCGCATTCCTTGGGTGTTGTTGTGTTTTGGTCCAAGATTGTTCCGCTTGTTGTGAAGGTCCGAAATTTTATCGGCTGTAAATTTTTATTCTTGTTTGCTGCGGATTCGTCGTCTGATGGTCGATTGATTAATTATTATCGAAATCGTTTGCATTTTGACGTTCCGAATGATTTAGGGACGAATAAGCCTCTTTATGACATTTGCTGCAAGTTCATGTGCCAGGAAACAAAAAATTTGGAACATGAAGCGCAATTGTTTTTTAATGAATTTAATGTGGACATGGTTTGATTTATGAACATTCTCGTTACAGGTGCAAAAGGTTTTGTCGGGCGCAACTTGGTTGCCGCCCTTGAAAGTATCCGCGACGGCAAGGACCGTACCCATCCGGGCTTGAACGTGGGGGAGATCTATCAGTACGATATCGATTCTACGCAAGCGGAACTTGATGAGGCCTGCGCGAATGCGAATTTCGTATTCAACCTTGCCGGCGTGAACCGCCCGAAGGACAACTGCGAGTTCATGGCGGGAAACTTCGGATTCGCGAGCGACTTGCTCGAAACGCTCAAACGTCACAAGAACAAATGCCCAGTGATGCTCAGCAGTAGCATCCAGGCAACGCTTGCTGGCCGCTTCGGCGACAGCGAATACGGTCGCAGCAAAAAGGCGGGCGAGGAGTTGTTCTTCAACTATGCCGCCGAGACGGGCGCGCGCGTGCTGGTCTACCGCTTCCCGAACCTGTTCGGTAAGTGGTGCCGCCCCAACTACAACAGCGCAGTCGCCACGTTCTGCAACAACATCGCGAACGATTTGCCCATCCAGGTGAACGACCCTTCCGTGGACATGGAACTCTTGTACATCGACGACCTCATCGCCGAAATGATTGCCGCCATGGAAGGCAAGGAACACTACTGCACTTTCGATGGGATGGAAATAATTCCTCGCAAATCTTCTGCTTGTCATCCTCGCGAAGGCGAGGATCTAGCAGTATACTGTTATGTCCCGACGACCCACAAAATCAAGCTCGGCGAAATCGTCGACCTCTTGAACATGTTCCACGACCAGCCGCAGAACTTGGTGATGCCCGAAATCCCGGACAACAGTTTCGCCAAGAAACTTTACTCCACTTACCTGAGTTACTTGCCCAAGGAAAAGGTGAGCTTCCCGCTTAAAATGAACGTCGATGCCCGTGGCAGTTTTACGGAACTTCTGAAAACTGCGAATTGCGGCCAGTTCAGCGTGAATGTCTCGAAGCCTGGTATTACCAAGGGCGAACATTGGCACCACAGCAAGTGGGAATTCTTTATCGTTGTCGCTGGCCGGGCCTTGATTCAGGAGCGTAAAATCGGTACAGACGAGGTTTTGGAATTCGAAGTGAGCGGCGAAAAAATCGAAGCAGTGCACATGCTCCCGGGTTACACGCACAACATCATCAATCTTTCCGAGACAGAGAATCTTGTGACCGTCATGTGGGCCAACGAACAGTTTGACCCCAACCATCCCGATACTTTCGGCGAAAAGGTTATTCGATAGCGTAATTCTGACGTTTTCCATTAGCGTCATCCTGGAGCCGAAGGCGACGGGATCCATACGGTCTAGTATCGCACTTGTAACAGAAAATTTTATAGATTATAGGCAGGTATAGAATATGGAATTAAGAACCGACTACAGCAACGTGAAATTTGCCGACAACGGCAAACTGAAGCTTTTGATTATCGTGGGAACCCGCCCCGAAATCATCCGTCTTGCCGCCGTCATTGATAAGTGCCGCAAGTATTTCGATTGCCTGTTGGCCCATACCGGCCAAAATTACGACTACAATCTGAACGGCGTATTTTTCAGGGACCTCAAGCTCAAGGAACCCGA
>JAZLIJ010000222.1:0-3642 GCA_045617325.1 Fibrobacter sp. | reverse complement strand
GCCATGCGCACTAAGGAACAAGTTCCTAAGTGCTGTCCGCTAACGCGGGATGCGGAAGAAACAAGTTCTTAAGTGCCACCAGCTAACGCGCCACGTGCAAGTTTCGTTTTACAGTGCCTGGATTTCTTCGGGAGTAAGGCCTGTCCGCTTGGCGATCGCCTCTAACGGAAAGCCGTCATCGCGGAACGCCTTGGCGATCTCCTTGTTCTTGGCATCGGCACCCTCTTCACGAGCCTCATCGCGTTCTTCTTCAAGCATTGCTTCGAAAGTCATGTAGTCGCTCCTTGTCTTGGGGTCCTTATGATAGAAGTCCACCATGTCTTCGATGGCCTTCGTTGCGTCCGATGTCGCTTCGTCGGTGGCGAAGTACTTCAGGTAGTCGCGAATGGATTCGTCGGTCACCGCATCGTACTTACTAAAATTAAGATAATTTACGAAGGTGAGAGAAGCGGACAAATTTATTTGTCCATTTCCGAGCCGAATAAATTAGGAACGAAGTTCCCAAAATCTTGTAAGTCAGGTCACCCAAAATTAGTGAATGGTCATTTTTCTCCCTGTTCTCGAATTCGTAAATGGGACGATTCTTGCCGAAAATGTCCTTGGGACAGAGGAAGATGACGTACTGTTCCTTCAGTTCCTTGTACCGATGGGAACTGCCGAGCATTTCCGTATCGCAAATTCCCTGGTAATAGCGGGCGCGGAGCGGAAGCTCCTTGGTGTTGACCATCTGCATCTCTAAATCAAAGACGCGGCCGACGCTATTGCCGTCTTCCCTGACCATGATATCGAAGCGAATGCATTTTTTATTGGGATTGCTTTGCTGGAAGGCCTCGCCGACAACGATGACTTTCTCGATATCAACTTTCAAAAGGGCCTTGAGAAACGGCTTGGCGATTTCTTCATCGCTGAAGACTTTCACAAACATGAAGTTGTCCCTGATGGTCAACTCCTCGATAGGCTTGATTTTTCTATTCATTTTTCCTCCAGTCGCTACACGCTTGAAAGCGACGGCTTGATTAGTACTCTTTTGTTCACTATGAAATTTATACAAAAATTTGCGCAGCGTCAAGGCCCCGTGAGAAATTTTTTTCGCTTTGCAAACTATAGGCGGCGACGCATTCTCTTGCTTTTCTCCTAAGCCAATGCATAGAACAATTTCAAAACACCCTACAAATATAAAACGACTCGACTGTCAAAAGATGACATTTTGATTTTTTCTGCGAAATTTGCGCCAGTTGGACAATTGCCGGTCAACCTCTATTCTACGCAGATTTCGCATTAAATAATTTTGACGGAAAAAGTCGACTCGCTCCCGTACGCGAATTCCAGGACCCGCTCCAAGACACTGTCGGCCTCGCGACCCTCTGTCACTGCGAGGAGCGTAGCAACGCGGCAGTCCACGGCATCCCCTTCCGCGTCATCCTGGGGCGCAGCGACGGGATCCATAGCAATTCTCTTTGGGCGTTCCCCGGCTCCGCGAGACCGCGAAAAGGACTGCCCGCCGGGTCGGGCTGTTGCGGTATAAAATTGCGGCCAGCAAGAAACTGAAACATGAACCACAAGGCCGCAATTTTTATATATATTTCTGCTGATATCGAAAATCCCTGTGACTGCGGCATAGACTTTCTACATCACAAAGTCCGTACGTGCATCCGCGATGGGGTCCATCAACCTTCTTGTTGATGCTGCCGGATAGCTGGCGCGAACACGACGCGCTCGAGCGTGCGATTAAAACCGCACCAAGTAATGCCGAGGAAAGCCCTCGCCGTCAACACTGCAAGATCATCCCTAAAAATCTCTACAGGTACCGTTTTGCTGGAACCAGCAAATTGGCGCTTTGCACGTTTAACCAAGTCACCCTATTGGACAGGAAATTCTATGCTCTCTATTTCAAACGAAATCAATTTACCGAAGGATTGGCAGAAATCTAGAAACACCTCTTTCGAAGATCTTGCAAAATCTGTAGAAAACATCCATAACCAAGCTTTTGAATCATCGACAAAGGCGGTCAACAGGCTCGCGACCATCAGGAATTACCTGATTGGTTTTTATATCGTGGAATACGAACAGCGAGGGAATGACCGCGCAAAATATGGCGACCAACTGCTGGTGAAACTCGAGGAACGGCTAAATACACGGGGGCTGAATACCACATTATTTAAAATTTGTCGCAAGTTTTATTTGACGTACCCCCAGGTCTGTGGATACCTAGATGGAAAAGGTGCGACACCGTCGCACCAATTCGAAATATCCGCTGAAAAACTCATAAACAATCTTTCCTTTTCGCATATTCGAGAAATCATGACGGTGGACGATTCCTTCGCCAGGTTCTTCTATGAAACGGAATGCATCAAGTGCAGCTGGAGCGTCAAGGAACTGCGTCGGCAGATTGCCTCGAACCTGTTCTTTAGGGCGGGAATGAGCGCCAATCCCCAGAAACTGCTGCAGAAAACGGTCCTGCAGCACCTAAGTTTCGGGATCAAGGAACCGTTTACCTTTGAATTTTTGAACCTGCGACCGGAACAGTTCAACGAGAGTGATTTGGAAAATGCGCTAATGGACCACCTGCAAGATTTCTTGCTTGAGCTCGGGAAGGGGTTCTGCTTCGAGGCTCGGCAAAAGAGAATCGTCATTGACGATGAGTACTACTTTATAGACCTGGTATTCTATAATAGAATCCTCCACTGCAACGTGGTTGTCGAGCTTAAGGACGACACGTTCAATCACGGCGATCTGGGCCAGCTGAACGCCTACGTTTCGTATTATCGCGAAAACGAGATGAACGAGGGCGATAATCCGCCAGTGGGAATTTTGCTGTGCACCAAAAAGGGGAAGAAAATGGTTGAGTACGCCCTGGCCGGGATGGACAACAAACTGTTTGTCTCGACATACATGCTTACACTTCCTGACAAATCGACTCTCGAAAAATTTCTCGTAGAACAATGCGATATTTAGTTTTTTACAAAAAACTTTCAAGGAACTAGCGACATGAAAAAGAGCAAAAAAGAAAGACTCGAAAAGAACGGCTGGAAAGTCGGCGATATTGACGAGTATCTGGACCTGAGCAAAGCCGAGATGGATGCCGTAGAAAAGAAGGCTGCGACCACAGAAAAGTTTGACTACGTCGATTGGCGAAAGAAAGCTTTTGAAGGAGAAACCCTGGAAAGCTTTTTGGACAAGGCGGCCGAATATTCGAAAGAACATCCGCTGAAAGACCGAAAATAGCTATGCCGACATCGAGATGGTTCTCTTGTCAGACTCCGGCGTCATCCCGTTTTGCAGGATTTCCTCACACGTGAATTGCGAAAGTTTCGCGAACGCGAACAGTTTTTTGCCAAGATCCTTGAACGAGGCGCCCACGAAGTACACCGTGTCGTCAATCAGCAAGAAACGGCCATGCGCCTTCGTGGTGAAGTGGTTACGCCCTCCACAGGCGGCAGCGACGTCCTGACGAAAAAGTCCACCTTTTCCTGAATTTCTGAAATCTGCGCCGAATGCTTGTCGATTTTCGCCTCGAGGCGGGATTCAATAAATTGAAGCTGCTGATTTGCACTTGGCCGATATAGCAGGCGGTCCCGAAGCACGCCCGTTGCCCATTGGCGGAAACGGGTCCCGTTGATGGATTTTACACGATAACCGACA
>JAZLIJ010000221.1:0-14890 GCA_045617325.1 Fibrobacter sp. | reverse complement strand
ATTGTCCGGACTTTATCCGAACCATTTTGCGGCGTTTATTAGTTTGTCTGTTGTTAGCATGGCGCTGAGCGGACTGTTCCTTTATTTGGCGCAGCGCGGCATTCCCATTAGCACGGCATACATTATCTGGACGGGCATCGGCGCCATCGGAACGTTCGCCATAGGCATCGCGTTCTTTGGCGACTCCGCTTCGCTTTTGCGAATGTTCTTTGCGCTCCTGATTTTAGTGGGCGTTGTCGGGCTGGAATTGCTGGGGTAGCTACAAACGGCAATATTTATGTGCGGAAAAATGTTGTTGTACTTATGAATTATGTGCAGAAAAATGTGTTGAACTATTGCTTTTATGTGTATAAAAATGTATTTTCACTATGAAAAGGAATAGTGGAAAATGGAAAGATTTGCCCTAAAACAGCTCAAATTGTGGAAAAATAGTCAAAACCGCAAGCCACTCGTGCTGAATGGCGCTAGGCAAGTCGGCAAAACCTGGCTTTTGCGCGAGTTTGCCAAGTTGGAATATGCCAAGGAGGCGTACGTTGTCTGCCGAAAGAATGAACTTGCTAGACGGCTGTTTTCGCAGGATTTTGACATTGAACGTATTCTTCGCGGGTTGAGGGCGATTTCTTCGGTGGACATAACGCCGGGTGACACCTTGATTATTCTTGACGAAATTCAGGACATTCCCGAGGCTATCGAGGCCTTGAAGTATTTTTACGAGCAGGCTCCCGAATATCACATTGCTGTTGCCGGTTCTCTTTTGGAAATCTCGCTTCATAGCGGCGTTTCGTTCCCTGTAGGCAAGGTGGATGAACAGAATGTGTTACCCATGAGCTTTGGGGAATTCCTGTTGGCAAAGGGCGAGGCCGAAGCTTATCGCCTCCTTGAAAATCGTGATTTTGATGTTGTTCTGCCGTTACACGAAAAATTCGTGGATCTTTTACGGCAGTACTACTACGTGGGCGGAATGCCCGAAGCCGTCCTGAAATATGTGGAATCTGGCGCACTCCAGGAAGTTCGTAAAATACAGCTGTCTATACTTCGTGGCTACAATCAGGATTTTTCGAAGCATGCCCCCAAGGAACAAGTTCCGAGGATTCGCATGGTGTGGCAGAGCATTCCTTCGCAACTGTGTAAAGAAAACAAGAAGTTTATTTACGGAGCCTTGCGCAAGGGGGCTAGGGCCAACGATTTTGAACTAGCAATCCAGTGGCTTCTGGACGCAGGGCTTTTGTACAAAGTTCCCAGGTGCAACAAGCTGGAACTGCCTCTCGGCATTTACGAGGACCTGGGCTCGTTTAAGTTGTACATGCTTGACATTGGACTTTTGGGAGCCATGGTGAATACGGAACCGTCGCAGGTTCTTGTTGACAACAGCGTGTTTACCGAGTACAAGGGCGGTGTTACGGAACAGTTTGTTTATCAGCAGATAAAAAGCGAACTGAATACGCCGACGTATTATCACAAGACCGAAGACTCCAGGCTTGAAGTAGATTTTGTGGTGCAGCGCAAGGGCGAACTTCTCCCCATAGAAGTGAAGGCTGACCGCAATGTTCGTGCCAACTCGTTGAGCATGCTCCTGGCAAAAACTCCGGACATGCGCGCTGTGCGATTCTCTATGCTGCCTTATAAGCGGCAGGAACAGCTGACAAACGTCCCTCTGTATGCAGCGCCCATTTTGGAATAAATCCTGAAAAGTGGAAAACTATGTATATTTGATTGGACGAAATTCAAGTCTATGTTGGATGCAAATTAAATAAATGACATGGAAAAATTTATGAAAATTTCTGACGAACTTTACGATCTTGCCTATGAATTCAAGGACGCAGCCCTTTGGAATTTTATGTGGGATAACGAAATTTTTGCAGTGAAAGTATTCAGCGGCGAAACAGTGTATTGTTCTGTACTTGGGCGGAACGGAGAATGCTTTGCCTTGAACATGTATGTGGGAAAACGCGGCTGGAATAGTTATCTGCGCTTGCAATACGACCCTAATAGTTTTGCCGAACAACAAGAAATGATGCTCTCCCAGGAATGCTTGCAGATTTCATTTGACGAAAAACCCAATGTCCATCCAGCGCAGTTTGCGCAACTTTCAAAATATGCATCTGCAAAAAAAATCTCGCTCAAGGGAATGTCGTGCGCAAATTTTGTAAAGTATCAGAATAGAGTACAGCCTTGGCCCGTGCAGGAAGAATCTGATTTCAAAATTATGGAGGAGTGCATGAGGGCCGCACTCTATATCACCAAACGTTTTGAATCGGGAAAACTTGCGATTGATAAGTTCTTCGAAACCTTCAAGGTGCCTCTGTACACGCCAAAGGGCGCGACTTACACCAAACGCATGGTGCTGGTGGAAAGTAAATATCACGAGAATGTCGTCGTTCCTGGAATTCAGGAATTTCCTCGCATTGCCAAGGCAAAAAAGAAAGGAACTTTATTTTGCGACTTGGTCTTTTTGCCCATGCCCATTATCGGTGATGATAAGGAAAAGGCTCCGCGCTACCCGTTAATGCTTATGGTTGCTACCGAAGACGGGACGATGATATTGAATCCTCCGGTATTGACATACGACGAAAATCCCGAAGAAATTGTGGCCGCGTTTGCTGATTCTATTTGGCAGAAGAACTCAGTTCCGAAAAAAATTGTTGTTCGTAATGAACGTACGTACAAATTACTTTTCCCGTTCTGCGAGATTCATGGAGTTACTTTGTCTGTTGGCAAAATAGAACATATTGACGATGCCTACATGAATATGCTGCAAATGATGATGGACGACCGTAGCGGCAGAATGTCGTAGATTATCCAATGCACTTTCCGATTTCAGAGACGATTTTTTAGGAAAAGTCTGCGTTTCTTTCAAAAAGTCGTTTGAAAAATCCACAAAATGTGCAATTTGTGGACTTTTGGTCGAAATGCGAAAATTTAGCGATTATGCCAAGATAAAAAAATTGTATTGCTATTGTGCGTACAATTTTGGTGCCAATTTAGTGGTTTACTCCCACGAGGGCCTTTTCGTTAAACTTCGAGCTGGACTAGTTTTCCGTTTTCCAGTTCGGCCTTGAATATGTCATATACGTAGGGCGAACTTTCAAGATACAGTCCTGTTTCCGAGTCTACAAGTTTGGCGAAAGTTTCCGATGCATAGAATCTACGCATGGCTTCAATGAGTGGCAGGTTTTGGTCTTCCATTATGTACGAAATGATGTCCCCGGTTATAAACTCGGCGAGCATTTTCTGTTTAGACATGCTCACTCTCCTTTTTTCTTAACAGGGCTAGTGCTTTTTCTGTACGGAAGGAGTACTGGTCGGTAAGTTTCTTGAACTTCATTTCGTTCACCAGCGTTGTCACGGAAATCGTACCTTCGGAGAATTGTCTAAAAAGTAGGGCCAGGTCATCGTTTGCGATAGGTCCCACGACTATATCGAATTGGCGATCAATGTTGGAATCTTCCTGCATTACCTTTAATCGAGTTGCGTTGCGATTTGCAATGACGAACTTCGCCAATTCCTCGCTGGGAGAATCAAAACGGCGGATATGCAATTTTTCAAGATCGTTTGATGCGTCGCAGAAATCATAAATATTCAAGATAGGGTCGCCGCCGAACATCCTAGCCACTCGTTGCGCCATTCTTTCGGCCTGTTCCCGGATTGTGGTAAGGTAGAATCCCTTGCCAAAATCCTTGTTCGGGCGGTATTTGGAAAGATCAATGCAGTCAATGTCCGTGTTGGAACCGAGGTAGAGGATCATTGGATCTTGCCTCCGTTTTTTTGGCTGACCAAGGTCAAATCGTTCACGGCGTCATCAAAAGAAAGTGTGTGTTCCACATCGTAAAACTCTACAAGAAAATCCATGGCACCATGATTGCACAGGTAGTCAAAGGCCTGCCTTTCGGTAAGGTTCTTGCTTGCAGCGAATTCGCTGACACATGCCACGGTGTATTGAATCACTTTCTTGTCCATAATTCATTCAATATACATTTTTTTCTTGCGCAGGTTCGAAACCTGGTTTTGGGATTTGTTTTTTTGCTAGGGGAGAAGATGTTCTATATGCCTCAGGGTGTGACATATGGGAATGTGTGTTAAACTTGGAACTTTAGTTCCTTTGTTGAACCTGGTTCGAAGAAGTGGGCTGGTGGCTTTTGCGCTGTTAATCTTGGTCGGCGTAGTCGGGCTGGAATTGCTTGGGTAGGTATCATTTTATCCAATGCACTTTCCGATTTCAGAGACGATTTTCAGAAGGACGGCTTTTTCCGTGTCCGAGAATTTCGTTATCTTGGAAATGTGAAACTTCCATAATTCAAAGGAATCCTTTGGAGATTCGCTGGCGTTTAAAACATCAACTATCTCGCTTTTCCACTTGTCGATATTGGCAATGATTTTGGGAACCTTGACACCAAATAAATATTCCTTGCCGCCGGCAGAAAAAGTATCTCGGAAAGATGGATTGATTATTCCCTTACTTTTTAAAAGCCATTTGCAAGCATAGTTGTAGTCGCCAATAATGACTCGTGGGGTTTTCACAATCATTTCGGCCTTATAGTGGTCTTTTTCTTCTGATGTCAATTCATTCCAAAAGTGAATCTTGGAATTAATCAAATCTTCGGCGAATAATTGCTCGTCAATGTCCTGTGCGCTTACTTCCTGAGTTTCAGGGCTATACCACCAAAGCGAATTTTCGTCATTTTCTGAATCTTTTTTCTTTGATTCAATTAAATATGATTTAAAGGCATCAAAGGGGTTTTGCATTTGACGGATGGAATCATAGGACTTGTTTATTTTGTTGAAAAGAGATTCCTTGTCGCTTAAGTCCATATCCAGCATATAACGTGGACTATGTGTCACTGCAACACTTGAAACACAGTCTTCAAAAGGTCTATATTTAATTTGAAAGGGATTCTGTTTTGCGCAAAATACCTGGATGCGGCTGACATCGGGAATGCGGGTGGATTCCATGATGCTTCCGCCCATGACTTTCCAGGAATCGTTGCGTAAACTCAAAGTTTTTACTTCTATTCCGAGAGCTTGTTTTTCATTTATTCTTGCGACGATGTCAGGGAATTTATGTCCGCTGATATATTGTATTTCCCAAGGAAGATTTAAGTCTTTTACGGATTCGGTAACGGCAGCGTTTACATCTAATTCAAATGATTTCCAAAAATCAGCTTTGCTAGAAACATGCTCTCTGGATTGCAATTTGTCCTTTGTGCATTCTAGAAGTTTTTGAAAATTGAATGTCGTCTCGTTTTCACGAGGGTTGAGATTTTCTCCGACGGATATGGACATGTTTATTCTCCAAATAGATTATTCCATATGGCTTCGAGCCGTTTCCCGATTGCATATCCGAGTAATGGCGGGACTGCGTTACCGATGACCTTGTACGCCTCGGAGGAGTTTACTTTTTCTGTTCCGTCGTTGAAAATGAATTCATAGTCATCGGGGAAAGTCTGTATTCTAGCGCACTCACGAACGCTAAGTCTTCTTTCGGGAAGCCCTTTTGATAATTCGTCATTGTGCGTTCCTCCGTGTTCTTCGTTAAGTCGGCGAAATTCAATATTTCCGTGGTGCTCGCTACGGATTGTTGGCCCGATGTCGTTCAAATTGATTTCGGAACTGCCTTGCATTTTGCCGTAGTATTTGGCTTTTGAATAAACTTGCTGAGCTTTGTCCTCGGATTCATGCGGTTCTTTTAAATTGGCAAATGCGTCTTTGCAGGTGACGATTTTTTGCAAACCGTTTCCGTGCGTTTTGGGTGGGTATGGATAGAATTTAGATTTGCTTCCGTTCTTTTCTAAATCGGCTAAAATTTTTGAGTTGGCGCATTTTCTGGAAATCCCGATAAATACGACACGCTCGCGACTTTGGGGCACTCCATATTCCCAGGCCTTTAAAACCTGCGCGTCAACAACACAATATCCTTCGTCAATGTTTCTAAAATCTTCTTCAATAATTCTTTTGGCGTCGCCCAGCGAAACAAGTCCTTTTACGTTTTCTGCAATGAATATTTTAGGCTTTACGATTTCTATGACTTGCTTCATCCAAAGATAGAGCGTGCCGCGGGATTCGCCTTCGGCGTGTTCTTCGTTTTTTCCGTTATGGCTTTTTTGTGAATCAAAACCGAGTCGTTTTCCTGCTACGGAAAAATCTTGGCAGGGAAATCCACCGGTGACAACGTCAATGTTTTCCGGAAATTCAAACGTTCCATCATTATGTTTCTTCACCAAATCAACGATGGATTCAAGGCGATAGATTCCGTCTACATTTTTTCGTTTCCTGAAAAAATGATTCCAGGATTTCATGGCACAAGGAAGAATGTCGTTTGCAAAGACTGTTTCAAAACGTCCTGGAACTAATTTGACGAAGTTTTTACCTGAAGATTCCTTAATCCAGTCCGGATGGATTGATTCGTTGATGGATTTTCTTAAAACAGAGAAGTTGCCTTCAAGGCCTAAGTCAAGCCCGCCACAACCGGAAAATAGTGAAAGTACCCGAAGGGTTTTCTTTCTGGACGCCATATCGCCTCGGTGTTCCAAAGGAACAGGTGAAATTTTCCGTTTTCACTTCTGTTCTGGGTACACCTGTGGCGTGCCAGCTTAAAGAAAGCCCAAAAAGAACTCACCCGCAAGGATGAGTCCCCTTTGTTCCTATTCTTGGTGTGTTAAAAGTTGGTCGTTTTCAAGGACACAAGAACGGGAGCAAAAACATTTTGTTCTGCCCCTATTCGCGACTTTATGTTCAAAAAAACGTGAATCGTAAGGCCTGTCTGTCCTTAGGCAACGGCCAAGAAGCCCACACAACGACAAGCACAAACGATTCACGCCAATATTGGAGTGAATCATCTGCCTTATCCTTGGTTGCTAAAAGTTGGTCGTTTTTAAGGACACAAGAACAAGAGCATAACTCTAATACCAGGTCGTTCGTCTTCGCTTTCGTGAAGCCGAACTATGTCGTGGAGAATATAAGTAATCCAGGGACGCTTGTCAAAATGACGTTGGTGTTTTCTCAATGTCTGGTGCAAAACTCGCTCAAAAAAGTGTATTAAAGGATGCTGAATTTGGAATTTTGTGATTATTTCTCGTAAAAATGATGGAATTTTGTGATTTTGTGCGTTCCTGTTGAATTGTTTTATGGGCGACTGCATTCAGGTGCGATAGGTTTGCCTTTGAAAATTTTTTTGAAAATTCAAAAAGAACTTGTAAAATAACGCCTAATGTTTATGCAAATCTAAAGAGGTGTTTTACTTTTGCATAAATAAAATGTATATTTTAAGCAGAAAACGAGGTTTTTATGCTTATTGAGCGCACCGTGAAAGATACGATTCTTGAAACCAGCGAAACTTTTCCTGTGGTTCTTTTAACGGGCCCCCGTCAGGTGGGGAAATCCACTTTGCTTGAAAGCCTCGCCGAGCCTTCGCGGAAGAGGGTGACTCTCGATAATCCTACGGTCCGAGCGCTGGCAAAAAATGATCCGGAATTGTTTTTGCAGCGTTACGCTCCACCGGTACTTATTGACGAGGTCCAGTATGCGCCGGAACTTTTTCCGTATATTAAAATTCTTGTAGATAAGCGCAAGCAATGCGGCGATTTTTGGTTGACCGGCTCCCAGATGTTTCGTACAATGAAAAATGTCACCGAGACCTTGGCTGGGCGTGTCGGTGTCATCCCTATACTCGGACTCAGCAACAGTGAAATCAATGGAACTCGCCCAGGTGCTTTTTCAGCCGACCCGCAAGCGCTCTTAAGCAAGTTGTCTGCGGCCAAACCCATGAGTGTTACCGAAATTTTTGAACGGATTTTTCGCGGTTCCATGCCTCGTTTGTACGAAAATAGCAAAGTCAATCTCAACACGTATTTCGAGTCTTACCTGGACACGTACGTCAGCAGGGATGTTCGTGATTTGTCGCAAGTTGGAGATGAATCTGCATTTCTAAAATTTGTCAAGGTGGTTGCAGCCCGCACTGCCACGAACCTAAATTACGATGCCTTGGCAACGGAAACGGGTGTTTCTGGCCCGACAGCCAAAAGTTGGCTTTCCATCCTTGTTTCTAGTGGAATTGTCACGCTTATCGAACCCTACTTCAACAACGCTCTGAAACGTGTCATCAAGGCTCCGCGTATGTACTTTTCGGACACGGGGCTGTGCGCCCACCTCATGGGATGGGGATCCCCTGAAGTTCTTGAAAACAGCTCCATGAGTGGCGAGTTCTTTGAAACTTGGGTTGTGATGGAAGTGTACAAAGGCTACTTGAATGCGGGAGTCCGTCCGCCACTCTACTTTTATCGGGACTCCAACCGTAAGGAAATAGATCTTATAATCTACCAAAATGGTACAGTCCATCCCCTTGAAATCAAGAAAGGTTCTGCACCAAAGGACGCTATCAAAAACTTCTCTGTGTTGAACCCTATTCAGGAAGCGAAAATCAAAACCGAAATCGGCGCCGGAGGCGTCATCTGCCTTGCTAGTGATGTTGTTCCCATCAACGCTAAAAACAATTACATCCCCGCCTGGATTATCTAGCGCAATACCTAACCACTAATCCCTCTCTCGCCTACTCAACACAACCTCTCTTTCGTCTTTCGTCTGTAGGGCCGAAGGCCCGTTCTTTCGTCTAACCTACACAACCCCTCTCGTCTCTCGTCTGTAGGGCCGAAGGCCCGTTCTCTCGCCTACTCAACACAACCCCTCTCGTCTCTCGTCTGTAGGCGCGGAGCGCCGTTCTCTCGTCTACTCTACACTTCCCCGATTCTCGCCATCTTGAGTAGCGGGATTCCGGTACTCTTGCTTTCGCTGAGCGGCCTGTTCCTTTATTTGGCGCAGCGCGGCATTCCTATTAGTACGGCATACATTATCTGGACGGGCATTGGCGCCATCGGAACGTTTGCCATAGGCATCGCGTTCTTTGGCGATTCCGCCTCGCTTTTGCGAATGTTCTTTGCACTCCTGATTTTAGTCGGCGTCGTCGGGCTGGAATTGCTGGGGTAGGTATTACTTTATCCAATGTTCTTTCGTTCGGAAATAGCGAACGGTAACGCCATTGTCAAATTGCACGACTGCAGGCGTCCGAAAAACATTGGAATATTCTTCACGCCATACACCACCGCGGATAAAATTTCCATTCATGTCAAAGGCGCGATACTTCATTCCCGGGGGAACTGCCCGACGCATGGAATTCAAAATAGTCGGAGTTTCCTGTCGGAAATTTGCTCCGCATTGGCGAACGGTATCGATGAGGTCGCAAAACTGAATATCTGTTTTATTTCTGTAATATGTACAAAAACCCGCTACCGGAATAACCCGGCTTACCTTATCTTCATCTCTTGTAAGCGTAAATGGATTGTAGGACAAACTAGAAAATGACAAATATGAAGGAACGGTCCCATCATTTGGAAGATCTCCTTCTGCAAGAGAAATGCCGAATTTATCTTTCATTTTTTGCACAATATGGTGAATCAACGAGTCAGCCTCGACAGCCGAGCCTTGAAAGACACCTGCCGGTTGCAAACGACTAAATTCATCAAGTATAACATTTTCTATAAGTAGAGCACGGTCCAAACTATCGCACTCCTTTTCTGTGGAACATATCTTAAAGAAAGACACAAGGTCTTCCGCAACAAATACCATAATCGTTGAATCCGAAGGGGCTATATAAGCTCGATAAGCAGGATCTGCACTGAGATTTTTCACAGGAGGTTCCAGAAAATTCATCTTAGATAAATCCAAACTGTATTCATCAAACAGATTAATCTGAGTTGCAGGATACATTATACCTAGCTTATCGGACCGAACCACCTCACATTTTTGTGCATGAGATAAAATCACCATGCACACGCACACCGCGAATGTAAAAACAACCTTTCTCATATTGCCCCCATGCTTACAACTAAGGTTTGGATTGGATTAAAGTCTACATGATAAAATTTTGCATACTGATGAACAGAAATCATTTTTGCAAAAATTGTTCCATAGAAAAGCTTTCTTGATTGAGCCGAAATTACATGCGAATAAGGAGCAACAATTCTACCCGCAATCATATTGTCTATATACATTTTTCCATTTGCGTGCTGGACGACCTTGAAACCTCGTGCAATATCAGGATGCTGAGACTCATCATTAAGGGTCTTTGCTCGCCAAGTGAAATTTCCGTCTATATTCATCACGGTTTCGTACCCCGGCATCGTAAACATAACATTTGATCGAGGATCCAACTGAATAGAGCCAATGTAGGTGACTCCGGGCGGAATATAAAGAAGCCCCCCAGCCTCGACCTTTACAGAAGAATAGTAACCGGGATCTAAAGTTCCCGTTTCACCGTTTCGGACAATCAAACTCGGTTTTGCAGAAACTGAATAGCTGTCCAAATCATAATTTTGTGGCAAGAAATGAGCGTCCCATGTTGTATGAGGAATATTCGTAAATCCATTATCTATGGTTGATCCGTTTTGCATATAAATATCATTTATATCAGAGGCCCCCGCAAGGATGATTTCGCCACGAACATGAGTATTACTACGAAGTAGGACTTGCCCTTTCGAGTAAATGTCCCCGACTGTTGATCTTGCCCCCACTTTGATCGCGTAATCCTCTTTTGGAATTTCCTGTGCTGCAGACGCTATGCTGCAGAAGCCTGTCGGTCTTCTCTCGTTATGACAAACAACTCCATCGTTATAATTTAATTCAGATAACGCATAAAGAGTTACATTTGTAATGTCCGATGTGACAATAAACTGGTTATCGTCCTTGATATAAACATCTGTTTCGAACTCGTCTTTTAAACCATTATGGTTCACATCTTCTTCACCATCCAGTTTTCCATCGTTGTCGGAATTTGGATCTTTCTCCGCTCGCAGCCCATCACCATCAATATCTGCAAAAATCTCCTTGCTTACACCCAAACCACCCTCTGGATATTTTTCGCGAATTGTATATGACATTATTTCTATTTTATCCCAAATGCCATCTTGATCATAATCTCGATTTAGTTCTTCCTGTGAGACCGCAAATTGGCGGTATTCGTTAAAATCAAGTTTTCCATTATTGTTTACGTCATAATCAAGATTTTTGTGATAAGTGCCGAAACGGTAATATTCATCAAAATCTACAAGCCCATCCTTATCCGCATCGTAAGCTTCTTCTAAATCCATAATTCCGTTGCCGTTAGCATCTGTGTAAAGTTCAGACATTTTTACGGTTCTATTGATTTTTCTAGGATCTTTTAAAACATAATATGCATATGTAACACGATAATCGAAAGGCCGCCATGACACAGTCCCATCATTATCAATATTATGGAACCTGTAAACATACCCATCCGCACCACTAAATCCATAAGGAGTTCCATCAACTTTGATTGCAGCATCAATTAACATAATGTGAGAATATTCCCATATTATGACAGGATATCCAGAATTCAAAGCAGCAAGCATCACTGAATCAGACAATTTCCAACCGGAAAACATGAAAGAATCATCAGGGTCATCTGGATAATACTTCCAGCTTAGAATATTTTCGTTTCCTTCAACACCCAAAGCTCAAGGAAGAACTTCTTCTGGGTATCCGCCCCCTTCTCTAAAATGAGGGAACGCCATCAAAATTGAATCAGCAAACAATTGCGATTTATAATGAAATTTTATCTCGTCCTGTGTCAGGTTTCCTCCATAAAAATGGTTCAACTCCGCTGTAGCGACAGCCCAACATCGCCAGCTTTCCTCGGCATCAAAATAAAAGTGTTTTGAATCTGTAAATCGACGATTCCCATATTGATCCACATATCCCGAAGAATTGTGTGGCCTGTCCCACTCCGCGTCAATAATATGTTCTCCCCATTTGAGGTCAAGCATATATGAATCTTTGCGTGCCGCAAGCGGTTCAACATGCAAGTCAACTTCCGGTTTTACAGACTCTGGCAGCACATACACTGTAAATTTACAATGAAATTCAGACGGTATATCAGATTCCCACGGTTCAAAATAATCAGGTTGAGACAACCCCTCTTCATCAGCTTCAATCGGAAGCACTTGCCACAGGTATTCTCCTGCGGGCAGGTGCAAAGGCAGCTTTGTTCTTTGCGTGTAACCTTGATACACCACACTCGAATCGCTTGCCTTCAAGACGGTAACCTTATAAGACTTCGCACCCGCAGAAGGAACCCAGGTCAATATAGTTTCTTCGCCATTACGTTTGTAAACGGAACTGCCATCCCAAAGAACGAAGGGCTCCGCATAAGGCCACTGGGAAACTGACAAACCTATCATATTTTCACGGAACTTGTTCCAGCTGATAATAGAATCTGTCCCATTTTTGATAACAGCTCGAAAAAAGTCACCCTTGTGATAGATGGAAACGGGACCCAAGACGGGATTTTCTGATGTGTTAAAGAAATTCTCTGAATCAATAATTTTATTTTCTACTTCAAGAGAATCGGCGAAATTGCCCCGAGCCCCCCAAGCAATATAGTCAAGCGGCAATGAATCTTGGTAAAGGACAAATTCACCGATTTTTCCAAAAGAAAGTTCCGGAATGCTTACTACGAGGCTATCGTTTACACAATTCGAAATAGGGCCTCTGCACACTCGTAATGTAGATTTTGCATTAATTGTCAAATTACCTAAAGAGTGCAAATTGCCTGTGGCATCCTTGATTTTCACCCCATTTGTGGAGATTGGTGTCTCACCATAATTCTGGAGTTGAATCCAAGTAGATGTGGAATCGCTAGTTTCAGGCCGAATGCCGATAAATCGAAGTTTTAGAAGTCCGTTCAAGGAATCAAACGGCAAAAGAGTTCCCGCGATCAAGCTATCGCCCAAATAAACCCCGTAACCGACTGGTTCAGCAAATACGTGGCTGGGATAATCTGGCAAGTTGCTTTTTTGCATCGGTTCCCAATTTTGACAATGAATCCCGATACTTATTCCATCGTCATTTGGAATATTTCCCTGTCCAAGAACAGGAACTACTACATTTAGGATTACTGTTGTACTATCAACTTGTTCCAAATTCGCCGATAGCCCGTTCAAATAATAATTTTCTAAAACAAAGTTGTCTGTTGCAATTTTTTTTAGATAATACTTGACTTGTACACCATTGTATTGCTGTCCCGAGCTGTTGACGATACGCATCCGCAATCCCAGCAAATTGTTATTGCCCGGTTGTTCGTCCTTCACTTCTATACGAATTGACTCGCTAGACCATGCGAAACAAGTAAAATACAGCAATATCCACAAAAAAGAACTGAAATAGGTTTTCATTCTTACTCCTTTTTTACAACCCTCGTTAAATTTAATTCAATATCTGAACAAATATTTTTTTTATTACAGATTCTGTTGTTGAAACAGACAACGGAGACGATATGCGAAAAGATTGCAATAAAAAGAAATCTTGTTGTTTTTGGTTTTTAAACTCTATGTTGTTTGTGATGAGCGTATGTATAAATTACTTTTTCCTTTCTGCGAGGTTCATGGAGTCGCTTTGTCTGTTGGCAAGGGGTGGTTTGGGAACTTATCAAGGTCTCCGTCTCGTTCGCCAAATCAAGTAGTGGCGTTTCTGCAAATCCTAACCACTAACCACTTCTCTCGTCTCTCGTCTGTAGGGCCGAAGGCCCGTTCTCTCGCCTAAATCACACTTCCCCGATTCTCGCCATCTTGAGTAGCGGGATTCCGGCGCTCTTGCTTTCGCTGTGCGAAATGTCAAAATCGATGCTCCAGTCGTTGAAATCTTCTTCGTCCTGGAGCATTTGCTGCACGTGCATCGTGTCGCCTTCGTAGGTGACTATGGTGTGGGCGAGGGCGCGGCCTTCCACGTCCAGGCGGAACTTGTGATGTTCTGCCGTGTAGGCGGCCATGATTTCGAGGAGGCGTTTTTCGGTCCAGGGGGCGCCCGTGGCGTCGGCGAGCATTTCCCCTTCGGCGAGGTCGTCGGCGAGGCTGTCCAGGACGCTTGCGAAGTCCTGCTTGGCGAGGCTTCCCATAATCTGGAAGATGCGCTGACGCACCATCCCGAGGAATCGCTTCTTGTCGTAGGTGATGTCGGCTGCGGCCTTGTCGGCGCCGAATGCCTTTTCGGCTTCGTCTTCGGCGGTGCCTGCGTCGATGCGCTTCTGGTAATCTTCGGGGTGGGCCATTTTTTTCCATTCTTCCAGAAGGCTCGAGTCTACGCGCTGGATCATGTCGCCGAGGTAGTCCTGCATTTCCATGAGTTCTTCGTTCTTGTAGCCATCCGGGACGGTCTGCGAAAGAACTTTGTACACATAGTTCAGGTGCCGGAGGAGTACCGCTTCCATGCGCTGCAGGTTGTACTGCTTCACGTAGCCACTGAACGTGCTGAAGTTTTCGAACATTTCGCGGACGATGGATTTTGGCTCCACGTTCACGTCGACCCACGGGTGAATTTCTGAGAATGCGTTGAAGGTGTCGTAGATAAAGTCGCGGAGCGGCTTCGGGTATTCCACTTTTTCGAGTTCCTCGAGGCGCTGGTTGTATTCCATGCCTTGCGCCTTGAGTTCGTTCATGCGGGCGTCGCGGGCCTTGTTCTGCTGGATGCGGAGAATGGCTTCCGGGTTTTCGACGATACTTTCGCACAAAGTAATTACGTCAAGCGCGTACTCGGGGCTTTCCTTGTCAAGTTTCGGGAGTGTATCTAAAAGGTACAGCGAAAGCGGCTGGTTCATCGAAAAGTCGTCCTGCAAGTCCATGTTTACACGCAGGTGGCTGTAGCCTTCGGCGACGGGCTTCACGAATTCGATGATGTGCTTTTCGACGAGTCCGCGGAAAAGCAGGAAGGCGCGGTGCTTGAGTTTTTCCTTGCTCGCCCTGCTTTCGTGGCAGTCGTTCAAAAGTTTCCGCATGGCGCGGCATCCGTCCGTTTCGCGGCTGAGGATGTTCAAAAGCATTCCGTGGTTCAT
>JAZLIJ010000220.1:0-8034 GCA_045617325.1 Fibrobacter sp. | reverse complement strand
CGCAATGGCTATTTCTACAATGAGGGCTACTACGCCTTCTTGTGGTCTGCCACTGAGCGCAATAGCTACTACGCGTGGTACCAGTACTTCAACTACGATTACGACGACGCCTACCAGAACAGCAGCTACAAGTACTACAGTCGAAGTTTGCGTTGCCTCAAGGACTCGTTCTAACCAGGCCCGACGGGCCCCAAAACAAGGTGCCGAAGGCACCACAACTGGCGGCGTAAGCCGCCTCCCAACACACAAAAGAAGCCTCAAGGACTAAAACTTACTCACGGGTACGACCTTGATGGCGTACCCCTTTTTCTCGATGGTCCGTTCCTCGTTCCATGTCACGATGGTCAGGTTGCTGCAGTTCAGCTCGCCTGCGCATTCGATGATGCTATCTACTTCGCGTTTTTCGGTCTTTTCCTTTGACATGTCGTAGCAGACTTGTATAAGTTTCTTGACCTTGTTGCCTTCGCGAAGCACAAAATCTGTTTCCTTGTCGTTTCGGGAGTGGTAGTAGAACAAGGTCTTTTCTGTATCGTATCCGCGGTGGAGCAGTTCCACAAAGACCTGGTTTTCCAGGAGTTTGCCCAGGTTTTCGCTTAAGTTGAATGCCTTTGAAGCCACAAAGCCGTTATCGACCACATACACCTTGCGCGGTGCTTTTTTCATCAGCTTTAGCTTGTTGTTGTATCTGTCCAGATAGTAGAATAGGAAAGGTTCGTGCAGGTAGTCCATGAACTTTTTTGTGGTGCTGACGCTGGCTAGCCCCAGGTCGCTTGCCACGTCGTTGTAGCTGAGCGTTCCTGTGAAATTGGACAAAAGGAACATGGCCACATTGTTCAGGTCGGTTGCGCTCCGAATTTTATGGCGCCTTACGATATCCTTGTACAGGATGGAGTCGAAAAGGGTCTGCAAATAGGATTGTGTAATTGACCTTTGTGCAAATGTTTCTGGATAACCGCCGTTTTTCAAGAAGTCGTCCTGCAGGTTTTCTGTGTTGCCTATGCGGCTGGCGAATTGCGTTGCCTCGGCAAGGCTGAATGGCAACATATTTATTTCGAGGTAACGTCCGGTCAGCATTGTGGCCATTTCGCCAGAAAGCATTTTCGCGTTGCTTCCGGTAATGACCAGGTTGATGCCTCGGCGATAAAGCTTGCTTACCCAGACGTCCCATCCGTCGATGTTCTGCACCTCATCCAGCAAAAGGTACTGGTAATTCGGGTAGATCTCGCCAAGCAGCTGTTCCGCCTGCTGCTCGTCCCATTTTTTCAGAAGTCCGTTGTCATCGAAATTCAGGTAGGCGAAGTTTTTTCCGCGCAGCATTAAAAGAGCCTGGGTGGATTTACCAACACGCCTTGGACCTGTCAAAAGCTTGATGTTGGGGCTGTTTAACAGTTCGTCGAAGTTGTAAACAGTTTGTCGGGGGATATAGGGCTGACTGAGCAACCTGTCCCGTTCATTGCGTTGGTTCTGTATGGCGGTTTTCATTGGGGTGCAATCCTTTTTTATTAAAATAGCTTTTTTTGTTCAGTATTTACTATATATTGGATAAAAAATGAACTTTTTTGTTCAGTATGATTGTTTTATTGAAAATAAGCACGGAGAGCGAAGAATCTAGCAGTTCTTAAAAGGCAAATAGCAGTTCTACCGCTGAAGTCGTTGAAAGTTCCTCCTCCGTCATTGCTAGCAGTTCATCTGCGATGCAATCCAGTTCCTCTGTAGTTTTCCCGGCGGAGGTGAAGACATCAGGTTACTACGATTGCGATATATACCATTGCGTCACGACAGATTACCTGAAACAGACCATGCTTGAGAATGGTGTGTATGGCGAAATCCTGGATACCCGGGACAACCAGGTATACAAGGTCGTGGTTATTGGCGAAGGGGCCGATGCCCAGATCTGGATGGCCCAGAACTTGAACTACGACCCGGGCGATGTTTCTGGCATGAGCAGCTACGCCTGGAGCGGCTGCCCCAACAACAAGGCGGACTCCTGTGCCAAGTACGGCCGCCTGTACACCTGGGAAGTCGCCATGAATAACGCAAATTGTGCATATGGCAAGAGTTGCAATCCTAGCGGCACAGTTCAAGGTGTTTGCCCCAGCGGTTGGCGCTTGCCGACAAAGGAAGAATGGCAACAACTGGTAAAGCCGATGGCCTACAGTGTTGATGACTACACTACCTATTGGATATACAATGGTGCCGGAGTTGAACTGAAGACCGTAGATGGATGGTCCTACTATCCGAATACCACTGCAGGTACGAATGCTTCTGGTTTCTCTGCGCTTCCTGCTGGCAGCAGGTACAGTGCCGGTCATTTCCGCAATTCCGGCAGCTACGCCACCTTCTGGTCTGCTAGCGAGAGCAATGTCCTCAGCGCCTACTCCCTGGACTTGTACTACGGCAGCGACGACGCCTACTTGGACTACCACTATAAGAATTACGCGTTCTCCGTTCGTTGTGTCCAGAATAACTAGAAGCTGAGTGTCGCGATGGAAAGCTTGCTTTCCAGCACCTGTCCTCGCTTGACGGGGATGACCGAAGCAAAAGTTATGCACTTTAGTGCCACTGAAGCAAGGCGAGTGCCGCGACAGAATGCTTGCATTCTGGCATGGTCGAGCCGCAGCGCAGTGGCGTGTGAACGCCACTCCAACTAGGGAAACGCCCTCAGGCGTTTCTCTAGCAAGCGCCAGCTATAGCAGGCGCTTAATCCCGCCATTCCAAAGGCGCGAAGCGCTAAAGGGAAAGGCGGCCGGCATAGCCGGTCTAAAGGTCTCACGAAGTGAGACTCTTTTTTTTGTGTTATTTCTTCAAATGACATCTTTTGTCACTTGAATATTCCTAAATTACTCATTGTGCAAAATTTGCACACGCTTAACACAACATGCCTTGCAGTTTCCGCCTGTTTGCAAGGAAAGGAAAATCTATGAATGTAAAAGACCACGATGGTATCTTTAAAACTGCCTTCAAGGAACCCAAACGTGCAGCTTCGCTGCTAAAATTTGCCGCAAAGAAGAACAAGAGTTTAGCCCGCTTTTTGCAGGTTGTCGATCTCAAGACCATGCGTGCAGAACGCAGCGAAACAAACCGACAAGGCCTTAAAGGTTCTGCAGATTTGGCCTTCTCGCTTAAAATCAAGAATTCCAACAACAAGGCAAAATTGTTTGTAGGCCTTGTTCTTGAGCACAAATCGTATCCCGATAGCGAGGTGGTCTCCCAACTGGAACATTACTTTTACGAACTGTTCCGCCTCAGCCGCCCAGATTGCCCCATGGTTGCAGTAATCGTCTATAACGGCGAAATCAAGTGGAACCCGCTCAAAGCAAAACTTTACGCAAAATACCCTGAATATTTCCATGACATCGGCTATCCTTTCAAGATCGAGATGATCAACGTCGGCAAGGAAGTGGGGAATATCGACTTCAGCAAGCTGAACCCTTACGTGGCGCTCACGCTTGTTGCCATGAAGTACGTGTTCAACGCTGAAAAGTACAAGCCCCTCATGGACAAGGCCATGGCATATTTTCTTGACCCGAAAAACAAAATTGACGATGGCTTTTTCGAAGAAGTTTTGCTATACTTAGGGGAAGAAACATCTTCGGAATACAGGGAGGCAATCATGGACCGTCCAGAAATCATGGCAGAACGCAAGCGCAACGGCTTTGTGTCTGTTGCCGATGTAATCCGTGCCGAAGGTCGTGAAGAAGGCGAAGAAATTGGCGAAGCTCGAGGACTTGCAAAGGGGTTTACTAAGCTGGTGCAATCTGCCAAGAACTTCCTTGCCATGGGCCTTTCCGTGGAACAGGTTTCCAAGGGCACTGGCCTTTCCATTGCAGAAATCCAGAAGCATTGCTTGTAGAATTTCGGAATACAGGGAGGCAATCATGGACCGTCCAGAAATCATGGCAGAACGCAAGCGCAACGGCTTTGTGTCTGTTGCCGATGTAATCCGTGCCGAAGGTGAAGAGATTGGTGAAGCTCGTGGCCTTGCAAAGGGTTTTGCTAAACTTGTGCAGTCCGCCAAGAACTTCCTTGCCATGGGCCTTTCACTGGAGCAGGTTTCTAAGGGCACAGGCCTCTCCATCGCAGAAATCCAGAAGCATTGTCTTTAGGAAATGAGGCTCGTCTGCATAAGGAGAGCTTCTTTTTTGTACTATGAGAAAAGGGCTCGCCTCTTGTTCTCGCTCGGCACTAATTGAATCTTGAAAAATGGGTTTTGATAAACTGTTTTCAAAAGAAGAAGTCCTGGAAGGGGCTTCTTTACAAATCACCAACCACTATTTACTTCATCGGAACGATGAATTCGCGGATGCCAGCGGTGTAGAGGTTGTCAAAATTTTCCTCGTTCACGATGGTGACGTGTGAACCGAGCGTGTATTTGAAAAGATAATAGTAGATGTCGCTGAACTGCATGTCCGGTGTTTCGTCGGCCCGTTTTTGTGCGACCACTTCGCCGAGGAGCCCGGTGAGAATTTCGGTAAAGCGGTTTGTCATGTAAACGCCGTAATCGTTGTTGTAGACGTCTGCCTTGGAGGTCTCGTTCTCGTTGGCGGCGGTGATGCACATGACGCCCGGAATGTTGCTGTTTTCGGCGGCCTGGCAGACGCTTGCGCTGAAGCATGCTTCGATGAGCCAGAGCATTTTGCGGTACTTCGCGTTCTGTTGAAGTTCCTCGAGAGTTTCCTGCATTTGTCTGTACGAGAATGCGGAATGTTCTCCCCACACAAGGTAATCCGGTGCGCCATGCCCGCTCCAGTAAACGAGAATATTGGTGTTGGAATCGGCGTCGATGACGTGCTTGAGTTTTGAACTTTTTTCCCCCATTAAAATTTTCGTGATGTCTCCGCTTTCCAAGTCCTTGAGCTTGTAATCCACGTTCACGTCAACGTACAGGTTTTGGTTGTCGTGCCGGCGGACTTCTCCCTTGTGCGGATTTTGCGGGTTTTCGGCAAGGTCGTCTTCCATAATTAGCACGATGTGGTCGTCGTCGTAGCCGAGGTACTTTAAAATTTGATACACGTTCAGGATGTCCGCCTGGTGGCGGTAATTGTCCCAGGTGTTGGAGGCTGCGACAAGAAGCGCGTAGTTGGATTTGTGCTCGGGGTAGGTGAACTTTCCGCCTTCACTGAATTTCTGCATCTTGGAAACGTTCCAGTTCCAGCTCGCGAGTGTTGCCGAAGTCCTGTTGGTGCCCGTGGCGGAAATGTATTCCAGCGGCAGGAAATTTCCTTCGTAAACCATCCAGTGGCAGTAAATGGATTGCGTGACGACGGAACCGTTTTCGCTGTCGAAGTTCAGTTTTCCGCTTGCGCCTCGGATGTTGTAGTAGTCGCCTATTGCGATGCCTGCCATGGCGCGGCTCATGCCTTCGTAATCCCAGGCGATGTATTCGGATTTTGTGGAGTCGGTAACCACATGCGGGATGGCTTCGTCCAAATCGCTAGCGTTTCCTTTTAAAATGTCCGTTTCGGCAAAGGCCAAAATCAATAGGGCGTCATAAACCTGGGCTTCGCTGTTGACGGGAACCTCGCCGAACTGTACTTCGTAGGCAATCTGGAATCCTGATTCGGGGTCGGCGTACATGGATGTCCCTTCGATGCCTTCTGCACCTTCGTACGTGAGGATGGCCGGGGCGAAAGCGATGTCGGAAAACTGTAGAACGGGTTTGTTCTTGGATTTTTTATGCTCTTTGAGAATGACTTTGACGTCTTCCTTTTTTTCCGGGGCGACAATGACGATGTCGCTACCGTCATCCATAGCAGATTTTGCGGTAGATTCCAGGTCTTCTGTTCCGTTGTAGGTGTGGATTTTCCCGATTTCGACCCCGAGTTCTTTCGCCTGGAATGCGAACCAGTCCACGAATGTCTTGCCGATGATTCCGTCGGAGGAAAGCAGGGAAATTTTCTTTGCTCCATACGCCTGCGCTTGTGCGATGAGAAGTTCGCTCTGGGTGATGTCCGTTTCGGAAAGCGCCCAGAACCATTTTTTGGGGGCGTACTTGCGAATGATTTCTGCAGAGGTTGCAGTTGGCGCAAAAAGCGTTTTGCCTGTACGGGCACAGTTGCTTGCCACAATGTCGACGTGGCTTGAACTTCTCGGGCCGACGATGGCGAAAATGTCTTCCCGCTTGGCGAGTGCCCTCGAGACGCTGTCGATGTTCACGGTGTTCTCGTCGTACCATTCGTATTCGAATGCGAATGCGGAATCTGCAAATGTCTGCATCACTTGGCGCGTCTTGGATAAATTTTCGTCAAACCAGTTTACGAGCCTATCGTACCGCTTGGCGTTGATTTCGTCGCGGGGGAGGATCATCGCGATTTTGACTTTCTTCAAGGGAAACGCTTCGCTGCTGGATTCGCTTGTTGACGAATTTTCGGAACATGCCGTGCAGAAGAGGCTTGCCAAAAGTAAAAAGCAGAACAGAAATAGAATTTTTCTCATTTTCATCTCCGCCTTGTTTTTTTCAGGTATTCTTCTTCTGCAGTTGCGGCAATCTCGCGCTGCTTTGCGTATTCGCTTTCGGCATCCTTGAACGCATCGGCGATGACGATATCTGCGTAGCCATCCAGTAGCCCGAACGTTTTCGCCATTTCGAGCGTTGAATCAGCCATCCATTGATTCACAAATTCTTTGACGACGGTATCCATGCGCTTTATCACGGAGAACGCGACACGCTTTGAATAGGCTTGCTGGTCGGAATCCATGCCGCAGGTGTAGAACGTGTTGCTATCGGCGAATTCTCGGGTGTAGCGCAGAATACCGGCGCTGGAGCCGCCTGCCACGGGGAACACGAAACGGTACCCGGCGGAATCCAGTTCGTACGAAAGACGATAAAGGCTGTCGGCCATGTTGAAGCCATCACTTGCGCTTGTCGCCAGATAATAGGCGTCATTTGCGTCAAACGTGCCGCCCGATTCCTTGAATCCGTCCCTGAACCCTTCGAGCGATTGTTCTAGCGGCTCGAGTACCGGATTGGCAAGGACGCAGGCCGCCTTTTCGACCCCGAACTCATGAATGACTTGCCCCGCCAGGTGGCTTGCTCCGTAAAGAGGGATGTATCGGCTGTACACGTTCAGGGAATCGAGGTTCCGGCTATCGAGCCACAGGATTTCGTTCCCGTCGGAATTTCTCCAGTCACGGTGTTCTTCAAGAAGTGCTTCGAACGAGGCGTCCGCTAAAACAAGGAGCCGCTTTTTGACAAAATCGGTGACCGCCGGGTTGCTCTTTTCGGCAAACCATTGCGCAATGACTTTTTCGGCATCGTCTTCGTCAATCGGGGTGTATGCTTCGACCGCGAGATTTTCGTGAACTTTCAAGGCTTCGCGGAAACCTTTATAGATATTGTCGTTGTAACTCAAGTCGCCGAGTCCGTCCGGCGAGTAAACGGTGAGAACGGAATAAAAGTTTGCTTGCTCATTAACTTCCGATGAAACAGGCGACGAATTGCTGCACGCACACAAAAAAGGCGAGACCCAAGGCAATAAGAGGCAAAAAAAAGGAAAAAAACGCTGCATACCCATAATCTAATATAGAATAGATTGAATGTAAAGTTTTTTAAACTTTTTTGGGCTTTTTTGTATATCTTTTTGAAGTAAGATAAATCGACTTGTTCCTAGTTTGAACCAGAAGGGATTCAATGGATTCTATAGGTAACCGGGAACGAAAATTGAGGGGACTTCCTATGAAAACATCAAAATATCTTTTAACTTTGGCGTTGAGTGCAGCCGTGATCGGTGCTGTCGCCTGTTCGGACGATTCCAGCAGTTCGGCTGCTGCGGATGACGGAAAAAAGGATGCTGCAACCTGGGATGATTTGCAAGTCTTTGACGCAAAGGCTGCCTTGCCGAGCTGCGACAAGTTCGATGGTGTTGCGGCACAGGTCATTGACGAGAAGGCGTGTTTCGTATGCTTTGAAGGTGAGTGGACGCAAATTGCTGTGTTTGCCCGTGCTTACGACGAACTCCCGAAATGTAATGCACCGATGAACGACTTCTGTATTGACGTCGGGGACGACGAGGAATCAGAGGCTGCTTACATCTG
>JAZLIJ010000219.1:0-47650 GCA_045617325.1 Fibrobacter sp. | reverse complement strand
ATGGGTAGACATTCCTGTAAATTTCGCGGTATTTGGGAAGATTCTCAGGATGTTCCTTGAGGTCGCGGGCCATGGCCCAGAACTGGCTCTTATTCATCTTTTCTCCTTTCCGGCGGACAAGCTAAAACAGCCGGACATTGTTCGCGAACACAAAGCAGTGTTCAAAAGTTCACTATAAATTTATATACGAATTTTGCTTTTGTCAAGAGATGGATAAAAAAATTTCCATTTGCCTCGATGCAAAAATCGCTTGCGGAGATGGTGAGGGCGTCGCTCATCAGGAGCGAAGCTTAGAATTCCTTGTGAATTTGAATGGTCGTATAATCTTTCCTCTTGACCATCCGTCGCTCTGTATTTATATTTTTTACACACCTTTATTACGGAGCTGGATGATTAATATCCTCAACTGGTTCATTGTGTAGTGCAGGTGGCGCCGGGTGGCGTTATCTGCTCCTTTATGTTTCACCTGCGGGCTTTTGCAAGGGATTGCAAGGAATTCCGCGAGGCCTGCATCAAAAAGGATATACAATGGATAACAATTCTGAATTTACTATTCGACAGGAAGTTCCTGCCGACTTTTTCATTGTTGAAAATTTGACGCGCGAGGCTTTCTGGAACGTTTACCGTCCGGGTTGCCTTGAGCATTATGTGCTGCATTGCTACCGTTCGCGGCCGGAGTTCATTCCGGAGCTTTCGCTTGTGGTGGAGCGCGAATGCGAAGGTGCCAGCGGAGGCGAAAATGGCGACGCAGGTTCCGCTAACCGCGAAGGTGCCGACGGCGGCGAGAAATGTCGCGAAATCGTTGCTCACGTGATGTTTTCGTGGAGCGAGATTCTGCTGGACGAAGATTGCCCGTGTGCATCGGCTGCGGAGAATGGCTCGGCGACGGCAAAGACGAGCGAAGCGAATCGTCGCCTTAAAATGATGACGTTCGGGCCCATCAGCGTGCGGCCGGATTTGCAGCGTCAGGGAATCGGCAAGATGCTCCTGGACTATGCGATGGAGCGCGCCCGCGAAATGGGTGGCGGTTGCCTTGCCATGTGCGGGAACATCCGGTTCTATGGCAAGTGCGGTTTCGAAGTCGCGACTACAAAGGGCGTGCGTTATGCGGACGACCCCGATGGCGATGCACCGTATTTTTTGATTCGTGAACTTACGCCTGGATTCCTAAATGGTGTCCGCGGAACTTACAAGGATCCGCAAGGTTACTTTGTAAGTGAAACGGAGGCCGAGGAATTCGACAAACAGTTCCCGCCGAAGGAAAAGAAGGTGCTGCCGGGGCAACTGACGCACTAGCGGCGCTGTAACACAAAAAGAGGCAGTTCACTAGGATGTGAATTGCCTTTTTTTATTCGAGAATATCGCTCTGAATACATCTTTTGATGTAAAATATCATGAGCAATTTCAAAGCTACAATTTGAATTTAAATGGTCGCCTTATTGCAGATTTTTCCAAAAGCTTTAAAAAAAATATTGCTTACATGAGCAAATATGATTTTAAACCATTTGCATCTAAGCTTGTTCAGCTCTGCCGTTGAACTTCAGAAGATAATCAAGAAATTTGGGTTCCGCTGTTACGCGTGGAATTTGAAACAAAATAAGGCGGTTTCACACCGCCTTTCAAAAGTCTTGACTTCACCTTTTTACATTCGCGCCATTCGCGCTCTGCGACGGAAGTGCTCAATCAAAGGTTCTACGGTTTCCTTGAAGTCGTCGTGGGTTTCGATGCGAACAAAGTCGATGGACATGCGCTGGAAGAGTTCCTTTGTTGCTTTGCCCTGGCGCTTTGCTTCGCGGGCGAATGCTTCGCGGAAGGCGGCGTCACCAGTGTCAATCAAAAGCGTTTCGCCAGTTTCGGGGTCTTCAAGTTCTACGAGGCCTGCGGGCGGCAACTGCATTTCGCGCGGGTCCACCACGGAGACGGCGAGCACATCATGGCGTTTGCGCAGAATCTTGAAAGCATTTTCGAAGCCTTCGTCCAAGAAGTCGCTCATCACGACGACGACGGCGCGGCGGTTCAAAATCTTGCCGGCATATTCCAGCGCCACTTGCGTGTTGGTGCCGTGGTGCTCGGGCTTGAAATAGAGAATTTCGCGAATTAGGCGGAGCACATGCTTGCGGCCTTTTTCGGGCGGAATGAAGAGTTCCACCTGGTCGGTGTAAATGAGGAGGCCGACCTTGTCGTTGTTCTTGATGGCAGCAAAAGCGAGGAGGGCGGTGAGGGTCGCCATGACTTCGCCCTTCATTTGCTTACCGCTTCCGAATTCGGAGCTGCTACTTGCATCGACCATCAGAAGCATGGTCATTTCGCGTTCTTCGATAAACTTCTTGACGTACGGGGTGCCGGTTCTCGCGGTCACGTTCCAGTCAATAGTACGCACATCGTCGCCCGGCATGTATTCGCGAACTTCGCTGAATTCCATACCGTTTCCCTTGAAGGAACTATGGTAGGCGCCGGTCATCACAGTGTCAAGGGTACCGCGGACGCTGAGTTCTATGCGGCTAACAGTCTTTAAAACTTCTTTATCAAGCATTTTTACAAAATTCCGTTTTTACGCATTGAATATACAAAAAGGGATATTATAACTAGCCCCAAAATCCAATTTTTTCTGTAAAAAACGGGAACGTAACAGAGCAAAAACATAGAAATTGCCATAAAGGCAATCCAAGATTACTCCGACATGGAACGAAGTAAAAGGAATTTTTATTTTTTTCAAAAAAAATGAAAATATATTCAAATGTATGGCTCCGTATTCAAGAGAAGACTTTATCGCATTCGCCCAAGGAAAAGGGCTTTACGTTCTCGGGAAAAACGACGAGGACCTTTTTGTGGAATGCGGAGTCGATGCATTCCTCGGTTACGGAATGTACAACACGTTCTTCAACCACTACGATGCGCCGGACGAATCGTACAGGGAAAAGCTCGCACTTGTGATGCGACTCATTTTCAGAGGTTGCCCGGAAGCAGTCGTCATTGCAGATTCCAAGGACGTCGGCAGTTTTGCACAATGGCTTCCGCCGGGATACTCAGGAACCTCAATATTTACATACATTCTCGCCGGCGGCTGGAAACTCCCTTTGATGAAAGGCGGCTTTACAACAATGCTGCGGTCAGGAAGCGTTGAAAACTACTCCTTTCAAAAGAAGAAGGAAATCACCCAGAACAAGGATATTTACCTGTACAACCTCGCGGTAAGGCACAATATGCAGCGCAAGCACCTCGCGGCAAAACTTGTAAGTACCATGCAGGAGTATGCACAAACTATCAGTCGCAGTTGTTATCTCGAAACATACGACCCCAAAAACGTACGAGTCTACAAGCACCTAGGTTTCAAGCTTATGGGCGAATCCCAAGTCCCGAATTCGGACTTGACACACTATCCGTTCTTGAAGGTTCCAGACTGAAAATGCAACGCAATTTCCTCTGATTGTCGAATAACAGGACTTACAGCACTTTCGACAGCAAGGACGAAACCGTCGTCGACTCCAAGAAATACGCCGGATTCTAGAAAAACTACAAATCGTTCATGAACGAGGATTACTACTGGTACAGTGAATAAAATCTTTTTCTTCTATTCCTTGCGATTGAGATTATATTAATCCTTGTGCGATTGCCAGAAATCGCCTTCCTACATGCCCATTCAAAAAAAACAACCTTTTCCCACTGTCCGCCAATGATTCGTTAGCGACAGTTTATTGACGCCATGAATAAACTACTGCTTTTATTTACCGCCGCCTGCATCACGCTAACTGTCTGTTCATGCAACAGCGAGCCTCGGGTAAAATGCGAAAACGGCACATTCGTAGGGATGGTCGAAGATAACGGGACGCTCGCTTTCAAGGGGATTCCCTACGCAAAACCTCCCGTCGGCAAACTCCGCTGGAAGGCGCCACAGGCAGCCGAGCCGTCCGACGGTGTATTCGAGGCGAAGGAATTCGGTAACACAGCCATCCAAGCATACGACCCGAGCGAAGTCGCCAGCACGTACAAGCGCGGCGAGGACTGCCTGACGCTGAACATCTGGACAAAGGACCTCAAGACCAAGAAAAAGCCGGTGCTGTTCTGGATCCACGGCGGCTCGTACGCCTACGGCGGAACAGTGGACCCGCTCTACGACGGGAAATTCATGGCCGAGGCATATCCCGACCTCGTGATCGTGACCGTCAACTACCGCCTCAACATGATGGGCTTCATCGACTTCAGCCGCGTTCCTGGCGGAGAAGCGTTCCCCGACGCTCCGTATCTCGGAATCCTCGACCAGCAGCAGGCCCTGCGGTGGGTCCAGCAAAACATCGAAGGGTTCGGCGGCGACCCGAACAACGTAACCATCTACGGGGAATCGGCAGGCGGTGGCAGCGTCAGCATCCACCTTGTAGCGAAGGGGAGCGAAGGGTTGTTCCAGCGTGCCATCGTGATGTCGGGCGCACTGAACCTCACATTCTCGCAAAAGACCTTCGACAAGTACGACCAAACCGGAGCACTGCTAAAACTGAGCGGCAGTACCAACATGGACGACCTGATGGCGATTCCTGAAGACAATCTCGTCAAACTGCTTGAAACCGACGCCGGACGGACCGGTTCCGAAGGCATCTCGACTCTGGCGGGGCTGAATAACCACCCCTTGCGCGACGACAACAAGAGCATCATTCCGTCGGACCCGTTCAAGGCGCTCTTAGACGGCGCGTCAAAGGATGTCGACGTCATCATCGGGACGACAAGCGAGGAAATGAAATACTGGGCGTACTTGATGTACGGAATGAAAAGCGGGGGAACGAACCAGGCGGAAATATTCGAACGCGACACGGAAAGCAAAGACCCGTTAGGCCTCTTCTGTCTTTTCCTCGACGAAAAGGAGGCCGCAATGCGCAAAGTGCTAGAAGAAGACAGCAGCGTCGTCGACAAGTTCATCAGTTCGATAGACCTCGGTGACACAGCCTTCAAAGCCCTGTACCCAAAACTGTGGGAAAGGACCGAACTTCAATCGGAGATGTTCTTCCGCATGGGAAGCATACTGATGGCGGAAAACCACGCAAAGGCGGGAGGAAAGGGGCGCACCTACATGTACTACTTCCGTAAAGGTTTCGATTCAAATGACCCGGAATTGTCGTGGGTCGGGGCGTCGCACTCCTGCGAACTCACCTACGCATTCAGCAACATCGTCTATGAAGAGAACGGCACGCTCGACCCGGAATTGACGAGGAACTTCAGCGGGGCAATCGCCAGTTTCGCCCACGACGGCGAGCCGAGCCAGGCAGGCATCCCGTGGACCGAATACGACGAAACGGAAAGGAACACGATGGTCGTCGGAAAGGATTGCAGTATGAAAATGGAAAGCGATCCGCGAAAAGACCAAAGGGAGATGCTATTCACGCCGTTCCTCAAATTCTGGAAAAACAAATAAAACAGAAATCAACTGAAATTTTTCCACTTGAGAAACAGACTTTTCAATCTCTGCAGGTAAAGCCTGTTCTTTTCGGATTCAACGAAGAATACGGCCACATAGAACACAAGGACTGTATTGAAAAGCATGTCAACGAGGAGAACCGCCACGGACGATGCACCGGGAAGGCCAAACATCGCGACCGCGCCTCTCCAAAAGTAAACAGCCAACTCCAACAGCGCATACACTTTAAGAACAAAAGAATTCCTCTTGACAAGAGCATAAATTCCAACAGTCAAAGAAAGCGACGAGAAGAAAACATCCCGCCAGGGGAACATCGCATTCACAGCGGACGGGCATGCTTCCAAGTATCCCAAGATTGAACCCGCAACGTCACCCAATCCCCAAACAGCGAATATCACGGCGAGAACTCTAAGCAAGGGCAAGTTCAATTTTTCACGGAATTCTTCGATGCGCCAGGTAGATGTCGTGAAGAAGGCGGCAATGTAAACCACCAAACTTGTATTCAGGAATATGTCCAAAACATTTCTAACGACAAAATAGGTTGCAGACAAATGAGTCAAGCTGTAATGAGGCATTGTGACAGTCAAAAGATTGTAGAGGCGCATGGACTCGCTATAAGCATAAATGAGAGTGCACAATGCCGAAACGATTTTCAAAATCCTTGCGCTTTTCTTGACCAGGGACAGGACAACGAAGGCAATGGGAATCAGGGGCCCTAAAATCAGCAACAAGGGTTCCAAAGGATAAAGGAAAGTATCGCCGGACATGATGTGCAACATAAGTCCACGAACAAGAAGATGCACCCAGTGGACAATTAGAACTGCGGCGCAAAAACGGAACAATCCGGTATTCAGCATAAAGCCCGGGCAAGCCTACTTCAGGTATTCTTCTGGAACTCTGTAGCCATAGGAGGCGAGTTTCCTGGCGTAGGATTTGTCCTGCAAGCGAGCCTTAGATTCTTCCAGATGCTTGGCGTTGCTTTTGTCTTCGAAGCCGCAGTTGATGCGGATGAACTGGACGACGCACAGAACTGCTGCTGCAGCGCAGGCCACGGCGGCAACGGTAATCCTGTTGAACGCAAGTTCGCCCACGCGGGAGAACTGAAGCGCAAAGCAGGCCGCCGAAATCACAAGAAACAGCGGAATGAACTTCGCATAAATCTTTGGGTTCGTCGTTCGCGGGTCAAAACCATTGACCGCCACTTCGCGGAACTTTCTTTCCACGTATTCTTCGCGGCAGTCCTTGCAATTTACGACAGGGCTGCCGTAGGCGTAGGTGTTGCAACTGAAACGATTCACCTTGCCGCAGTGCGGGCACTTGCTTTCGATAAAACCCATTTGACGCTCCTGGTTTAACTTGCGGTAGAATATAAAAAGTTTGCCGTTAGGAGGGAGTCATAAAACTAGCCATAGATAAAGAAATGGTTGCATACAAAAAGCCCACAGCGTTGAACTGCGGGTTGAAGGGGAAAATGCGAAAATTAAAATTCTGGATTATATTTAGGAACCCGTCAAACTGCAATTTTTGGTATACCAAAGTTCAGTTTGTGCATAGTTATTACTTGGACAACCAATCAAATTAATATCAAATTTTAAAGAGGCTTCAAGTTCTTCCTTTGCGCTGTGAATTCGCATAGAAAAAGACCAACCTTCATCAAGTAAAACTTCTATAGTAGTCTTTGAATTACGCTTAAAGCGCATTTCCAAAAATTTAGTTGGCATTTTTAATTTTGGCACACCAATTCTTGCCTTGATACAGCCAGACTTTCTATTCAATGTACCAGATATATTCATAGCCTCTATTCTGGTAGATTCGCTTTTTTCATCCATGATAACTTTGTAAAAATCCTTTGTTCCTATTAAGTAAGAAGTAAATCTTTCTGCGGCACCTTCTTCTTCATTTGCAATACGCTTTAATTCTTCTAGGAAAGCCTTCAAAATGGGAACATACACGGAATCTTCTTTATCTAAAAGTTCATTCCATTTGGCAATAGTATTTTGTTTTCTTGCCTCTACTCGAGTATTTTCCAATTCATCAAAAATTGGTCGAACCCTTGCAAAATATCTTTCAGAACAAGGAACTCCCATCCATTCCTTTCCAAAGTCAATTGTCGAAGATAACCTAGAATGCTTTACTGCATGATGATTATGTTTGCAAGAGATTCCAATTTCCCAATGTTCTAGTCCGTTTCTTATACAAAGAACATCTCTAACATCACCGTGTATTCCATTCGAATCTGTTTGGATTTTTAGAATCAATGGCCCTTTCTGATTTTCCAACATCGGTTCAAGAGCCCGTAATTTGTTTACGGCAGCAAAGGCTCCAACATACATGTTATCTCGATCTGCTTGTAGTAACTTTTCGTATGAAGATTTAGCCGTCTGAAAAGCGGCATCTTCTTGTACATTGATTAACTGATTCAAGGAAAGAGCATCTTGCAAAGCTTTCAAACATGCGTATTCAAAAGCCTTACCATTCTTTGTTTGTATTCCACTCATTTCGCCCCCTTCTTTTCTAGGTAGGGACGGATATAAGTAGCCACAAACTTCGCCAACTTTACAGGGACTGCGTTCCCAATTTGTTTATACTTGGCTGTTAAATCACCAAAAAATTCCATATCTTGCGGGAAAGTCTGTATAGCAGCCGCTTCTTTATAGCTCAATCGACGCGTCTTCTTTTCATTTCCAAATTTCCATAAGTCCTTGTCCAGTTTTTCCATATCGGGAGAACTAGGATGCAAGGCAACCTGCTTTGCCATCGCCGGAATCGTAAATGAGACATCATCCCATCCCCTCTTTCTATTTCTAGACATAAAACGAGACGAGTAAGGTGCCATACATACTTCATCTTTTTTTGCCGCAGGAAGATTTCCAATAGCCTCTCTAAGAGTCATCTTTTCGCCATTGGTATTCGGCAGCGAGAAATCTTTAACTTTTAAGTCCTTTCTGAAACCCGTGATAATTACTCGTTCACGATCTTGTGGAACACCAAAGTTTTTCGCATTCACCAATTTGTAGTAAACATCATATCCGCATTTTCCAAAATCAGCAATAATGGCTTTAATGATTTCTCCATCACCCATCGTCAGCAAACCTTTGACATTTTCACCAATGAATGCCATAGGTTGATTCTGCTTAACAAGTTTTACATAGTGCTTATACAGAACGTTACGAGAATCATCTATTTTGCGAGGTCCACTCAGACTAAATCCTTGACAGGGAAATCCACCAAGCATAATGTCCGTTTGTGGAATCTTTGAATAATCCACTTTTGCAATATCACCGCAAACAACTTCCGCAGTCTTATTCCACTTTTTAAAAGTTTCACAGGCACTTGATTCAAAGTCGTTGGCCCAGACTGTTTTAAAGCCTGCCTGATCAAATCCCATATCCAAGCCACCCGCTCCACAAAACAAACTGGCTGCAGTAAAAATTTTCTTCCCAGACATCTACTTGCTCCAATCAAAAAGGGTTGAACCTGAGTTCAGCCCTCGTTCAGAGCGATGTTCCTAGCCTGATTTTACGGTGGCACTTACCAGCATTTGAAACGACACTTGCGCAAAACGAAAAGGCGAGGAGCATTGCTGCTTCTCGCCGAAAGTTGCGACATTCTACAATTCAAAAACAAAACTCGCGGACGATACCGGCGGCTCACCATAGGCGCCAAGCCAGATTTCGCCATACGCCAAAAACGCCTTGGCGCAATTGCACAAAAGCGAAGGTCAAGACCGTTGGGTACACGACCCCCAGGGTACAATGCGCCCATGGCACTCATGGGCATCCGAGGTTTGTCTTATTCTTGGTTCTAGAAAGTGTCTAAGTTTCAGATAACGAACAAGAGCAAAACTCACATTGCGAGAGTCATAGAAAAACTTGTTTACAAGGTTTTTTCATGACCGAGCATCAAGAGTTTCTACAAAACTCACCAAGAGTCTTGCTTGTTCAACATTATCTGACCGCGGTTTAAGAAAAAGGGCGGAGGGGTTAATGCATTTACCTATCTGAGGCCTTAGACTGCCGGAACCAATAAACACAGAAACCCACGCCCCATAATGGCCGCATTGCAAATACATATCCAATGATTTGAATATGCGTAGCGCAAAACGTTGCTGACAAGCGTAACTTGCCAGCAGACGTGAGTCCGTCTCATTCCTGGTTCAGAAAGTGTCTAAGTTTCAGATACGGAACAAGAGCAAAACTCTCTATTTGTCTTGAATATAGAATTAAAAAAAATTCAGGTCAACAGAGCTTTGTGTTTATTAGTCTAATAGAGACTTCCTTTTGCTTTATGATCTTTTTCTCCACATTTTTACCGCGCGGAACTACAACAAAAAATATTTTGCAAGCGCCTCCACGGTGGCGGAATTCAACGGTCTGCTTTGCGTTTCGTGCGTCGTAATCAGGCCTGCGCCGACAAAAAGTCCGTTGCTCTCGTAGACTTCCATTTTCTTGAAGGTCTTGTCCGCATAGTCCACATCGTCCATCATGCCCAAATGCTCCCAAATGACTTCGCTTCGGTCCGATTGCCTTAGGCACGTGAAATCCGGATAAAACTTCACACGACGCCCGCCGACCTGCAGAACTCGTGGGTATTCGTAGCGGTACGGAATGTTCAAGCGCAAAAGGGTATCCGCAATTATCACCTCCGACTTGGAACGAACGCGCTCGCCCCTTGCAGTCAACAGCAGTTTGGCATCTGTAGCAAAAGGCTTGCCCGCGTAGGGAACCGCCCGCCACTGCTCGGCATATTCATCATCGGGAAGCAGCAGCGGTTTCACATGCGGGCGACGGCGCTCGTGCAATTTCGTGTACAGTTCGTTGACCCGCTCCGGATGGTACGATTTGCAGAATCGGTCAACGACTTCCAGCTCGCGGCGAAGTTCCGCAAGAGCCGACACGTCGTAATCCTTTTGCGCAAGGGCGTCAATCAAAGCCTTTTCGCTGTCGGGCAAGTAATCGCCCCACTCGCTAGACTTGTCCGTCACATGAAAATACCGCGTGCATCGCCCTTTTTGCACAATGCGGAGGTGGCCCGTCGGCACTTTTTTCAACATTTTCTCTTTTTCGCAGATGGCCTGCATCAATTCATCGGCACGGGCCTGCGCCATGGGCAGCAGGCGGTCGAGAGTCAGTTTTTCTTCCATCATAAAGCCTCTACGGCTACGACTATATATAAAAGCGCCTGCACTCGCAAGCGGTTCAAAATATACAAAACGCCTCTTCAAAAAAGTAATTTTGCCAAAACAGGTCACTAAACTCCGAAAAATCTCTTTTTGGTGACCTATTTTGTTACTTTGTATACAATAAATTGGGTAATGGTAGTGGTAATTTTTCAAAAAGAGGTCACTAATCGGCGAAAAATTTGATTTTAGTGACCCAGCCAAGACACCAAAGCGGTGCAAATTCCCCCACCGCGGCCATTTTTACGTTAATTTGTATATAAAAAGGGTCACTAAACCAGGAAAATTTTTGATTTAGTGACCCATTTTCACGTTTTTGCGATTTTCGGCGCATTCGGCAGCGGTTTTCAAGCGCCCGCAATTGAAAGCAGATCCTTCGACTTCGCCCTTACGGGCTTCGCTCAGGATGACACCAAAGGTGTCACTTCACGAACGCGGCGTAGATGGCCTTGATGGCCTTCTCGGTATCGGCTTCGTCAACACCGGTGATGATGTTGATCTGGGAAGAACCCTGGTCGATGATGCGGACGTTCACCTTGCTTTCGGCAAGGGCAGTGAAGAGCTTTGCAGCCACACCGATCTTATTCGTCATGCCATGGCCCACCGTTGCGATGAGCGCGATGCCCGGGAAGATCTTGATGCGATCCGGGCGCATCTGCTGAGTGATGTCTTCGAGGACAACGTCCTGCACGGCGTCGAGAGCCTTGCTATCCACGACGATGCTCATGGAGTCGATGGCGCTCGGGCAGAGTTCGTAGGAAAGGCCTTCGCTTTCGAGAACGGCCAAGACGCGGCGACCGAAACCGACTTCCTTGTTCATCATGGACTTCTCGATGTAAATCATGGAGAAGCCCTTGCGGCCGGCGACACCCGTAATCGGGAGCTTGGTTTCTTCAGGAGTGGGGCCGATGATGGTGCCTGCGTCTTCGGGGCGGTTCGTGTTGCGGATGTTGATAGGAATCTTCTTCGCGCGGCACGGGGCGATGGATTCGTCGTGCAAGACGCTTGCGCCGGAGTAGGCGAGTTCGCGGATTTCGCGGTAGGAGACGTATTCAATCGGCATCGGGTTTTCGACGATGCGCGGGTCAGCCATGAGCATGCCCGAAACGTCGGTCCAGTTTTCGTACTTCTGGGCGTTGATGCCGTTAGCGAGGATGGCGCCGGTGATGTCGGAACCGCCACGGCTGAAGGTCTTCACTTCGCCGCGAAGGTTACTGCCATAGAAGCCGGGCAACACATAAAGCTGATTTTCGTCGCCGAGAGCCTTGGCGATATCGTCGTAGGTCTTCGGGGCGATGCGGTACTTGTCGTCGAACGTGATGAGCGGGAAGCTGTCGACGAAGTTTGCGCCGAGGTACTTCGCCATGAGGCGGGCGCAGAGGAATTCGCCGCGGCTGACGAGGAAGTCCGTGCTCACGGTTTCGGGATGGTTCTTGAGCTTGTCCTCGAGGGCGTCGAGATCTTCGGCGAGCTTGTTGTCGAGGCCAAGATCCTTGCAGATTTCGTCGTAGCGGGTGCGGATGAGGTTCCACGGCGTGGAGAAGTCGAGACCCTTGCTTGCGAGATCATAGGTGCTGTAGAGGAGGTCGGTCAGCTTGGTTTCCTTGGGATTGCGTTTACCCGGGGCAGAAACCACGATCACTTTGCGGTTCTTGTCGCTTTCGACAATGGCCTTGATTTTTTTGAACTGACCTGCATCGGCGACAGAGGAGCCGCCGAACTTACATACGATTCTAGACATTTTGTTTCCTTTTGGACCGCCGACCTCTCAACTTCAAGCCGAGCCACTTTCCTCATGACTCATGTTCCGTTCGGAACACCGCCCAAGTCTACCCATCAAGCCGGTCACTTTTTGTTAGCACTTTGTAAAAAAATAAGTGCGAGTGTAAAATTAGCAAAAAAAGTGGAAACGAAAAAGGGGTAAAATCGTGTTAATAAGAGGGGAGTGCCCCAAATGTTCGGAGATTTCATGAAAAATTACAACGATTTGCTTTCCATTGCCGCAAGTTCCACGGTGCCAGTACTTTTGCAAGGGGAGTCGGGAGTCGGCAAGGAGGTTGCTGCACGGCGAATCCACAGCGCAAGCGACCGTCGCGACAAACCGTTTATCGCGCTGAACTGTGCCGCGATTGCGCACAACATTGCAGAAAGCATCCTCGAGGGAGCGCGGAGAGGCGCTTACACCGGGGCCGTCGCGAACCAGGAGGGCGTCGTGCGGGCGGCAAACAACGGCACGCTTTTCCTGGACGAAATCGGCGAGATGCCCATTGATTTGCAAAGCAAGCTGTTGCGCATTCTGCAGGAGCGCGCGGTCATGCCGCTGGGGGCGACGCAGAGCATTCCCGTAAATTTCAGGCTCATCTGCGCTACAAACCGAAACCTCAAGGATGAAGTCGTTGCCGGGCGCTTCCGCCAAGACCTCTACTTTCGCATCTACGTATTCCCCGTTGAGATTCCCCCGCTACGCAAACGCAGCGACCTGAAGCAAATCGCAAGAAGCATCTGGCAAGAGGCGACCTGCGGCGAAATGCCTCCGCTCACAACTGGCGAAATGGAACGGCTTTCGAAATTCAACTGGCCAGGCAACATTCGGCAACTCAAGAACGTCTTGCAGCGACTGTCACTGCTACGCACTTACGGCGTCAATCTCGAAGAAATCCTCGCCGAGGAATCCGCGCCGCCCACAACCTTCGACTGCCGCGAAATCTACCTCCCAGCCAAACGCGCCGAATGTCCCGACTGGGCCACCATCCAAAAAGCGCTCGCTGAAAATGACGGCAACAAGAGTCGCACCGCCAAATCGCTCGGCATAAGCCGCGGCTCTCTCTGCTACCAAATCCGAAAGCACGAATCCGAAATCGGGTTCAGAATTTGCATTTGAATTAGTGGTTGACAGTTAGTGGTTAGTGGTTGGTAAACAGGTTTTCGAAAACGAGATGCGGAAGCAATGAACAATGAACAATGAACAATTAACAATTAACAATTAACAATGAACAATGAAGAATGAAAGATGAAGGATGAAGGGTGACATTTTTTGCATCGTTCAGCCACAATTGCCGATCATCATGGACATTCTTTGCACGTTCTGGTCCCTGTCATTCTGGAGCGAAGCGATAGAATCCAAAGGATATTATAAATTATGAAGTATGAATTATGAGATTTTAGCGACGGGAAATGAGGGAACAGTGAATAGTTTTTTGCATCTAGAGATGCTGATTAGGTATGAAGTGTGAGGTCGCACTTCGGGCTTTGAGGTCGGAGGTTTTGCAGAGGCGAGATACTTTTGCAGCTAGGGATGTGCGGGGCATCTTGGGGGCGCAACACAGTGCATATTTAATGACGAAAATCTATCGTCTATCGTCTATCGTCTTTCGTCTATCACCTATAACCTAATTTCCTAGAACTTGATGCCGACGGTCAAGTAGTGATTGCCGCCGTCAAGTGCGGGGCGCGGGCTGTAGCCGTAATCAAAGACGACCATCCCGAACGTGAATCCGAGACCGCAGCTGAACGAGTCATCCGTATCCGGACGCACGGCGTAACCGACGCGGAGCATCAGCGTTTCGCGATAGGCGAGTTCACCGCCAAAGAGCACCTGAGTTTCAGTGTCGGCTCTGCGGTAAAGGTCGGTCGAAAGGTGCAAATCCCAGTGTTCGAGAATCGGAATCATGCCGGAGATACCAGCCTGCACAGCGAGCGGCGCATCCTCGGACGCAGATTCGTAGGCGCTTGCGTAGCCGAAGTTCGTCACCGTCGCGCCGAATGCGAAGTAATCGTTCACACGATAGGAGACACCAGCATCCACGCCGAACAGGAATCCCGTTGCATCGTCGATAGTCTGCGAAGCAAATCGCATACTGATGGCCCAATTGAATACCTTGGAGCGGCTACCGAAACCGGCCTGCAGCGCCCATGCATACGCACTGTAATCCGCTGTTTCAAGTCCGTTTTCGTCTCGACCTTCAATATCACCATATCCCAAAAAATCCATGCCCATGGAGAGCGTGAACTGGTCAAATACCGGAAGGCCGAAATATGCCGTCACAAGGTTGTTACTGCTTCCATCTCCGAAAATCACCTCGTTTACGCCGAATTCCGCATTGTCCACAACACTCATCGCAAGCGGATTCCGCAAAACTTCGGAGGCACGCCCAGGGTCGGCCACTCCGGCACCTGACATCGCTGCACTTCGGGGGGAAGCATGCATAGAAAGGAACTTCATCGTCACGGCTCCCGGGTCCAGATGCCAAATCGCACCGGCAAACGCGGAGGAGGCAACCGTGGACAAAACAAAAGCGGCACTAAGGAGTTTCTTCATCATGGCACTAAAATATAAAAAAAGCGTTCTTCACATTACAGATGAAATTCAAACTTTGCAAAAAAAGCCCCAGGCGGAGCCTTCGTATGTAGCAACCTCTTTCACATGAATCTCACTTTTTTTGATACCGCGTCAAGGAGATAAGCGCTTCCCTACACGATTTTAAATGAATCAAAGGGAGCGCCATAATTAACGAGAAATTAGGTAAAACAGCCCCGTTTTTTACCGAGAATTTCGCCAAATAGTCAATTTTACTGAGAATTTGGGATATTTTACAGAAATATTTGCTGAGAATTTGGGATAATTATATATTATAGTCAATTTCGCAGGATATTATGGACCATAAAACATTCAAGCGCAAACTCTACGACAAAATGCTCCAGTGGAAAAAGGAACGCGACGGAGCAACGGCCCTGCTCATCAAGGGCGCAAGGCGCGTCGGCAAATCAACGCTTGCCGAGGAATTTGCCAAGCAGGAATACGAATCCTACATCCTCATCGATTTCATCGACGCACCGGAAGATGTCCGCGACCTCTTTAAAGACATCTCTGATTTAGACAGACTTTTCACGAACCTGCAATTTCACTATCGGACAAAACTGCACCCACGAAAGTCCGTCATCATTTTTGACGAAGTGCAGGCATGTCCACTTGCAAGGCAGGCCATACGAAAGTTGGTGAAGGACCATCGTTTTGATTACATCGAGACGGGTTCGTTGATATCCATCAAAAAAAATGTGGCCGACATCCGCATTCCCAGCGAAGAAACAAGGCTTACGCTTTATCCGATGGATTACGAGGAATTCCGGATGGCGCTCGACGATTCCTTTACCGTGCAAATGCTTCGCGAAAATTTTGAAAAGCGAAAACCTTTCGGTGATGCGTTAACACGCAAGCTCATGCGCGATTTTCGGTTGTACATGCTTGTTGGCGGAATGCCCCAGGCTGTACAAGCCTACATTGATACAAAAGACCTTTGTTCCGTCGATACCGTCAAGCGAGAAATTATCGAACTTTATGCGGACGATTTTAGAAAGACTGCTCCTTCAGGAAAGGCGACTCAAATATTCCTCTCCATTCCAGGCCAGTTGAATAGCAACGCTTCACGGTACAAAATATCGGGCGTCATTGCAAACGCCAAGCAAAATGAAAAGATGAAAGCTTTGATGCAGGATATGGAGGATTCCCAGGTTGTCCTCATTTCGCATCATGCGAATGATCCGGGCATTGGGCTTCCGCTACACAAAAGTTCGACCAAGCAAAAAATATTCTTATGCGACACGGGCCTTTTTGTGACACTCGCCTTTTGGGATAAGGACTTTACAGACAACATTATTTATCAAAAACTTTTAAGCGATGCACTCCCGGCCGACTTGGGTTACATTTACGAAAACATGGTTGCGCAGATTCTAAAATCCACAGGAAATGAACTCTACTATTACACATGGCCAACGGAAAGCGGCAAGCATAATTTCGAAATTGACTTTTTGTTATCCAGCAAGAATAAGATTTGCCCAATAGAAGTCAAATCCTCCGGTCATAAGGCGCACAAATCACTTGACGCTTTTTGCGAAAAATTTTCAAGTCGCATTTCGCACAAATACCTTATCTACTCAAAGGATTTGCGCAAGGACGGCGATGTAGAAATGCTACCTCTGTTCTTCACAATCTTTTTGTAATCATTTAGATTTTCGTCGATAGTTTAAAGCGACAGGTGCTGCGGTTTAATGCGGCGACTGCAGCGGTTTAATGCTGCGGCCGCGGCAGTTTAATGCAGCATGTAGCGTTTTACCGCGGCGATTGCCGCAATGGTCGCAATCGCATCCGCAGCACTTTCCGCTACTTTCTCCACCCTTCCATAATTTTCATGCAACCGGCGAGGAGTTCTGCGGCACGGTCCTTCGCCTCGGCTTCCACGTAGCAGCGGAATTCCGGAGCGTTTCCGCTCGGACGCAGATGGATGATGTCGCCGGAATCAAATTCCATGCGGTAGCCATCGACTTCGTTGAGCGAGACAATCTTGCCTTGGAATGTGGCGCCCTTTGCAAACTTAGACGGTTTTGCCGCCAAGGCACCGAACAACTTCTCGCCAAGATTCTTCTCGCGGATTTCTGCAATCTTCGCCTTGGAGATTTCCGTCGGGAATTCCTTCAGGCGGTCGCTAAGCGTAAAGCGGCGCGGAAGCTTCTTCAAGAGATCCACGAGGCACATCTTCTGTTCGCGAGCTTCGGCCATCACGGCTATCATCGGAAGGAGGGCATCGCGCGTCGGCAAAGCCTTCAGCGTGCGACCGTTACGGACAAGGTCTGTTTCCAAAAGGAAACCACCGTTCGCTTCGTAACCAGCGACAGTCGCGCCTTCTTCCACAAGGCTTTCCATGCCAGCGATTACGTACGGGCTCCCGATGCGGGTGCGGCAAATCTTTTCGAAACTGCCGGACTTTTCCAAGGAGGTGTTGCAACTAACAGGTGTTGCAATGCGCTTGATCTTGAGAGCCTGAGCAGCAAGAATGCCGAGCACATCACCACGCAGCCACATGCCCACATCATCCGAAAGGAGCGGGCGGTCGCTATCGCCATCGGTGCTGAAAATCGCATCCACAAAATCCTTGTGCGTAAATTCGCGAGCGAGGTCTTCGTCTTCCTTGCGGATGGCTTCGGTATCGACCGGCACGAACTTTTCGCTGCGGCCAAACGGCTTCACGCAGGCGCCAAGGCTTTCCAATACGCGCACCACGATGTCGCGGCCCACGGCGGAATGCTGGTACACGCCAAGAGTAAGTCCGCTCAATGCGTCCTTGCCGAAAAAGTCCGGATAGCGTTTCACGTAATTTTCTTCGGCTTCCGTCTCCACAGCGGGGAGCGCGGGAGCAGCCTTCAACATGCCGTCGGCTGCGAACAAACTTTCGTCGAAATCAACACTCTGCGAAACAATCCCCTGTTCGTCGGCCTTCGTGATTTCACCATTCGGGTGGTTGAACTTGATGCCGTTGCGGTCGGCCGGAATATGGCTTCCCGTCACCATGATCGTTGCCAAATGCTTGTCGAGACCGTAAAGCGCAATCGCCGGGCTCGGGATGCGACCGCAGTAAATCACCTTCCAGTTGGCATCGTTGCCAGCCTGCACAAGCGCCTTGAGAATACGTTCCGTACTTGGGCGGAGGTCACCAGCAATTGCAATCGTGTGGTCGCACTTGTAGCTCGCCTCGCAGTACTTGATAAACGAACGGGCGTACACATAACACACGCGATCGGTCATGGCGCTCACGAGCCCGCGGGCACCGCTTGTACCAAAAGCGACGCCGGATTCTTTCATAACATCTTGCATTGCAACAGACATGGAAACCTCGAAAGTTGAATTTTATACATCACAAAATATAGATAGTTGTTCAAGTCCCGCCCCAATAAAAAATGGTGAAAAGCGGAAATTTTCGCAGTCAAAAAAAATCAAAGGCCTGCAAGCACCGCCTTGTATGCTTCTACAAGCGCATCCATCTTCACGGCGCAATTTGCGGGAGATGTTGACGGGAGCTTTGCCGCCTTGATTTTCACAGACGCTTCGCAGTACTTTTGATAGAACTTGTGCGCTGTAGCTCCTGTGCAAAAAATCTGCGAAATTTTCGTCTTTGCGACAAGCGATGCAATGTCATTCGGAACAACATCATCGATGCTCGTATCGCTCGCACCCACAATCGTGCAGCTTTCGAGAACATCCCAAAGAGCAATCCCATGACGCAAAAGCATCGCGCGCTTCGAAGGAATCGTCGAAGGGACAGGTTCTTCAAGCACCGCCGCCATCACTTTCCAAAACCGATTCTGCGGATGACCGTAGTAAAATCCGACTTCGCGCGACTTCGGCGACGGAATCGAGCCAAGCATCAGCAACCGCGAATTTTCATCGAACAGCGGACCGAATTCATGCTCCACCCGCATGCGGACAGCGGTCGCTGCGACAGAAGCCACAGCAGCGTTCGTTGCATTCCTCGATTTCGCTCGACTCGCCATACAAATTACCGCTAGCCGTTTCCGCTAGCCGATTCAGCGTCCCATTCCGCGGGCTATTCCGCGATCAATTTCACGGAGCAAGTCACGGCTCGCCTTTGTGGGGTCCGCGGCGCTCATGATTTCAGAAACAACGGCGATACCGTCGGCACCCATCGCGTAAACTTCGGCGGCGTTATCCAGATGAATACCGCCAATCGCAACAAGCGGATGTTTCGTCAACGCGCGAGAACGCAATACGCCGTCAATGCCAACAGGGTGCTTGGCATCAGGTTTTGTCGCAGTCCCGAACGCCTGCACCGCCACATAATCCACATCCAGGGTATTCGCCGTCAAGAGCTGTATATCGTTATCGCACGAAAGCCCGATAATCTTGTTCGGCCCCAGGAGTTTGCGCGCCACTGCGTACGGCATGTCGCTCCGTCCAATGTGAACGCCATCGGCATCTACCGCAAGCGCAATATCGACGCGGTCATTGATAATCAGCGGAACGCCCGTACCCGCGAGCAACTTTTTCAAGCGCACCGCGAGATTGTAAAAGTCCAATGTGCTCGCCGTCTTTTCGCGGAGCTGCACCACAGTGACGCCACCTTCCACGGCGGCAGCGACAACATCTTCAATCGGCCTTCCAAGCGAAAGCGTGGAATCCGTCACCAAGTAAAGTTTCAGGTAATCTTTATTCATCGGCGCAAATTTAACTTTTCAGTGACGCAAACAACATTTTCGCGAAAAACATTTTCAAAAAACAGCCATGATTAGAGCATAAAAAGCAATTTTTCGCTTTTTGGGTCACTAAATCAGAAAAACAAGCCAGTTTAGTGACCTAAAAATTAGTTTATATATACTAAAACAGCAAATTTATTGCCGTCTCGAATTAAACCAGGTCACCATTTTTCGGAAATTAGTGTTTTTAGTGACCCGTTTTCGGCATTCATTAGCGAAAAATTAAAATTTTCAATTACGTTATCCATATTTCAGGTCACCAAGTTAAGGAAATTATTCAATTTGGTGACCTATTTTCGCCAAAACGGACTCTCGCAAACCGACAAAAGCATCTCATCCGCCCGTTTTACTACATTTACGCGCATGGATAGAGTACGTCGTCGTAAATTTGGCCAGAACTTTTTGGATGTTCCCACCGCAGTCGCAATCGCAGGTGATTTGCCCGCGAACGAAGGCGAAGCCGTGCTCGAAATCGGTCCCGGCCATGGCGCCCTCACGGAACACTTGCTGAACCGCGGTGTAGACCTCACCGCCGTTGAAATCGACGAACAGTGCGTCGCCGTGCTGAACGAAAAATTCGGCGAGCGCAAAAATTTTCACATCACGAACATCGACTTTCTGAAGTTCGACTTGCAAAAGTTCCTGGACGAACACGAAAAGCCCTGGGTTACAGGCAACCTTCCGTACAACGTAAGTACCGCGATTATTGCAGGCCTCATGCCGCGTTTGCATCTCACCAAGGGCTTCATGGGAATGGTGCAGCTGGAAGTCGCCGAACGCATCTGCGCAAGCCCTTGCAGCAGCAATTACGGAAGCCTCTCCGTACTCGTTTCCGCATTCGCCGACACGCAGATTCTCCGCAAAATCGGCCCCGAACATTTTACGCCGAAGCCAAACGTCGATAGCGCCACCATGCTGCTCACGCCCCGCGCCGATGCGCTCCAAGCCCCCGAAGGATTCTTCGACTTCGTGCGCGCCGCCTTCACACAAAAGCGCAAGACGCTCGCGAACTCCTTTGGCCGCCCTTACGACAAAAAGAAAATCCAGGAAGCCATCGAGCTCCTGGATTACCCCTCGACCGTCCGCGCCGAGGAACTTTCCCCGGAACAATTCCTCGAATTCTACCGCGTGATTGTGCAAGGGGAATAAGACAAATTTTCAAATTCTTTCGACTGAAAATTTTTAACCGCTCAACGACTATGTCAAATTTTGATTTAAAAATCAGCAGCATCCAGCATGCTGATGTTCACTTGAGTAAGGTCTTCAACTTTTGCAAGTCTATTAGCTTGTCGTTCGATGACTTTTTCGAAAAGATTCCGAACAAATCTTCCATTACCAAAGCGTTCATCCTTGTCGCTTAGGGCTTCCTCGATACATTTGTCGAGAGCCGCCTTCGCATCGGGAGCCATGCAGTATTCGTACTTTGCAACAAGCCGCATGAAGATTTCCTTGAGTTCCGACTTGGTGTAATCCGGAAAATCGATGTACCTGTTGAAGCGCGACGAAAGCCCTGGATTTGACTTGACAAAGGAATTAATTTGTTCCTTATAACCTGCGATAATTACGACAAGACGATTGCGATCATCTTCCATACGCTTTAGCAGCGTATCAATCGCTTCTTGTCCGTAATCGTTCTCAACATTTTTCGAAAGCGTATAAGCTTCATCAATAAACAGCACACCGTCGAGCGCTTCATCGATGACTTTATTCGTCTTCATCGCGGTCTGCCCTACATAACCAGCAACAAGGTCGCTACGAGTCGCTTCTACCAAGTGTCCCTTGGAAAGGATTCCCAAGTCCTTCAAAATGCCTGCCATGATTCGCGCAATCGTCGTCTTGCCAGTTCCCGGATTACCCGAAAATACGAGATGGTACGATGTCGGCGGAATAGGCAATCCGCGCTTGCAGCGCGCACTCTGGATTTTGACAAAATTCCTGAAAGTGATTACCTCCTTCTTGACACTGTCCAATGCGACAAGAGAATTAAGCGCATTTTCAGAAGCGATTTCTAAATCAGGCTGATATTTCGATAGTGGCTTTGCATCCGTAGTTTTTTCAGGCTCCGCAGACGCATCCTTGAGCCTGACATAAGGAGTTACAAGTTTAAGCCCATCAACATTGCCTTTCTTGAAATTCATGTTGCCAATGTATTTTTCAAGCGACTGCAACCACTGCACTTCCTGTTGCGTAAGGATTCCATCGATATTCGCAAGCGTCGCCGAATAATCGTACACCAGCCGCATATACTTATTCGCATTTGACTTCAGCAAGTCCGCGAACAGAAACGGCACCACAAAACTACCCCCGCGAGCCTCAATTTCGTTGTGTACAGATTTAAACTCTTCGGTCATTTTCTCCATATCAATATCTTTTGACTTGTACATCAAATCCAGAAGCTGTATCCAGTTCGTCTGCGCAGGTGCATCTGCACGCAGTCGCAACATAAGCATCACAAACCCACAAGACTCGAACGTTTCCAAATTCACAGGATGTCCCAACTCGTTGGACACATACTCCAAATCCGAAAGAATCAGCGAGGCAAGCGCCTTATCGGCCCCTACACTCGCTTCATGCGTTAAATGCCTGCGTAGAATTTCTGAGACGTCATCCTTCTGTAAAAAATCTTCAAAAAATTTCATAAAGGAATCGACAACCGGAGTGAATCGCTTCAAATATTTACGAAGCATCGGATCAAGGCGTACAGGCGCAGGTTCCATCAAAGCAACTTTCTTCATAGGCATTCCCATTTCACCTGTGCTGTTCGCCAAAGTTTCCTTGATGGAATTTGTAAAATTTTCCATTCGCTCCTCGGCAGACAGCGCTGAAACTTCGCTCCCTTTGTTCGAAGCAATAAGAATAAATGCGAAACTGAATATGGTGGATATGAGACAAAGGAAGGATTCCTTAGTACATCCGACAAATACGTTGAATGCAAAAACTGCCACACAAATAAAAATGAACTTCACGCCCTTGAGACTGTCACGCTTTTTAAGCCTCGCCGCGTAGATTCCCGCTATGATACCGACCATAAAACCAAGCGCAAGCGATGGAATTGGCCCTACAGCTGAACAGAATTTTCCAACAACAATCAAAATGACTGCAACAATAGCCAAAGCGGTTATTCCCAAGGCAATTTCGCCATTATTCGATCCATCGTCAAATTTCACAACTTACCCACCGCGTTAATGTGTATTATAAAATTACCTTTTTTTCGTTTCAACAGAAAATAAGTTGCACATTTTACAAAAAAGGATTTAGTGGACCCATTTTCCGCAACCCGCCATGCTTATTTGCTATAGTCGCGTTCCCCGAACAGCGCCGTACCCACACGAATCATCGTGGAACCTTCTTCGATGGCAACTTCCAAATCGCCAGTCATGCCCATGGAAAGTTGGTCAAAGTTTGCGAATACGCCACCTTTCGAAAGAAACTTCTGCTGCAAATTACGGAGGAACACAAAGCAGTCGCGCGAGTCTTCTGCGTTACCGGTATTCTTGCCGATAGTCATGAGTCCGCGAAAACGCAAGTGCGGAAAATTTTCGCTTCGGCCATCATTATCGCAAGCGCCCGCACAAGCCTCCAAATTTATTAGAAATTTTTCCGCGTTCGCCACATCCAGGCCGCTTTTGGTATCCTCTTCGCCAGCGTTCACCTGGAACAGAATGTCAAGAATTTTTCCATCCGCAACATTTCCATCGTAAGGCAATGCAGCGCAAACTTTCTCAAGCTTTTCCACAGCTTCCATGCTTGCGATGGAATGGATGCAGTCAGCGACAATAGCCGCTTTCTTGAGTTTGTTGCTTTGCACAGGGCCTATCACATGGCACATTACCGGAGCGCCGTCAACAGCTCTACGACGAACGGAAAACTTCAGTTCCGCCTCCTGCACACGGTTTTCGCCAAAATCATGCGCACCCAAGGCGATAGCGTTTTCCACAGCCTCCGCCGGGTGGAACTTGCTCACCCAAACGAGTTTCACGCTTTCGCGACTGCGGTTCGCCTTCTTACAGGCTTCAGAAATTCTGGCTTCGAGAGCAGCCAGATGCTCACGCATTTCATCAAGTGTAAATTCCATAGTCTTAAGCCACCATTTTTCATCTATAAAATAGATAATTAACGCGCCACTTCTGTTGTTGCAAAAGCTACAGCGACCAATGAAGCGCTATAAGCACTCCACAGCAACGCCATGGGTATTTTTCTCTTGCATCCAACCCAGCTACAATGTAACAAAACGACAACGGTCATGAAAATATACAGTAAAAAAGCCAAGCCTATCGGAAATAAAAAAATTAGATAAAATCCAAATGAAACCAGCATAAAAAATGCAACCGACACTAACCAAGGAGCAAAAGGTATTAGGCCGATAAGAATTACATTTCTCCAATTTTTCACTCCTTTCAAACAAAATAAGTACACAAGAGACAGTGGAATCGCAAACACAAGTGGCAAGTTGAATGCCGAAAATATTTCACCAACCATGTTAAAACTATCAAGATTTTCGTATCCATAAGTCTCATTAATAGCCTTTTCACTTTTATTCCATAAGTAAGGCCACACTCCAAGAAGCATCGTCACCCACATGCTAATTAAAACACCAATTTTCTTTACTTTAAACGACGATTCCGTCTCGTTTTGAATAATTTCAATTTGTGAATTATCCTCCTTTAAAGGTATTTCTTCCAATTTTCTTTCTCTACAACCAAAGTAAATCAACAAGGATATTTCTAAAAATGTGGGAACAGCCAACACCCAGAATGCAAAATTATAAATGAAAACACCTTCATTGACGTTCTTGACAAAAAAACTTAAAACAAGCAATATAGGTAAGCCAACAACAACGGGGACTGCGGGCCATAAAGTTATTTTCAAGGCACTCCAAAAACTGCGTATTCCCCTTAGCGCCTTCTTGTAAGATAACGAAAAATAAACGCCAACAATGGAACAGGCAAGCATCAGCCAACACGCATAATCTAAACAGAACGAGGCCTTTTCCGTCCAAAGAAAGTACAACGGAAATAGAAAAAGAGCGATAGTCTCTAAAATGCAACCAGCAACAACAATTTTTCTTGAAGTCGGAATTTTATTCGGTTGTTCCATTACGCCACCATGTAAAAACGTAAAACGGCAATGAGCATTTTTTCATATAGAATATTTTTCCAGCGACACACTCAATATACAAAAAAGGCCGCATTTTTAGAATGCAGCCTTAGCATTAAGCTTTTCAGAAATAAATTTATTCGCAAGTAAATCCCTGCAACTCAAGGCCAGCTTTCATTTCGCCGTAGGTCGAAGTGCGTTTCATGTCCATGGCGCGCATAAAGCGGCTTTCGTTGCTGATGTGAATCTGGAAGCCGGTCATCGTCGGAGTGACTTCGCCTTTGCCGCTGGACTTAGCTCTTTCAATCATCTGTTCACGTTTGCCTTCCATTTCGGGCGGCACAAAGACATCCGTGACGATGTCCGCATTCTGAATTTCAGTTTCTCCAAATTTGAACGAAATGGTCACATGGTTCTTGAGACCGTTGAATTGTCCGTTCACGGTGCAAGTGAGGCTCTTCTTTTTGTTCTTCACTTTTTTCGCAGGCTTGGCGGTCTTCGACGGCGTGTACTGAAGTGCGGTCAAAAGCTCCTCTTCCTTGACTGCGCCAACCAGCTTGTTAATAAACTTTCCATCTTTTACCAAGAAGAATGTGGGGAACGCCTGGATGGGGAGCGTGCTCTTGATTTTATCGAGGTTCGGCTCGTCGATGCCGATGGAGGCGACCTTGATATCCTTGTAGTTTTTCGCGATGCTGATGAGCGTCGGAATCATGATGAGGCAGGGCGGGCAACTCGTGGAAGAAACTTCGAGGATGACGGGCGTCTTGGATTGAAGAACTTCCTTTTCGAAGTTGTCGTCGTTGATTTTGACGATTCGGATGTCGTCGTCCTGGGCATTTGCGTAGGTGCCGACGCCTGTGACAGCGACAGCCGCGAATACGAATGCGATGATGCTAGAAAATAACTTGTTGCGTTTCATTTTGATTTCCTTTTTGTAAAAGATAATCTTTTTAAGATGCGCAGTGGTGGTGGCGCGTGTGCATACTTGCAAAAATGAACTTTTGTCGGTGCCCTGGGCTTGGTGTACCTGCTAAATTGGGAAAATGCAGGATTCGGCAGGTACAAATGGGGCGAAAACGGGATTTTGGCGGAGTCCTAGGCTTTGGTGTACCTGCTAAATTGGAAAAATGCGGGATTCGGCAGGTACAAAACGCAAACTTTCTATATTTGCCTCCGTAAATCGCATTTGAATGCCGAATCCTCGGGGTAAAAAATGGAAAATGAATTTGAAAGCGCCTTGCAGGGCCTCCTGAATTTTGAATACACAGACGCAGAGTCTGCGGAAAAGTACAATCAGCTATTCCGCAGCATGATTGCAGCCTCGATGAAAATTTGCGGCGAAACCGATTACAGCGCATTGGTACAGCAGAAAATCGAAGCCGCCGAAAAGAAATTCGGTGCCAAGATGGAAGAATCAGACGAAACCGACGCCTACAAGAAACTCCGCGAAGTCATCCGCTTCGAGATGTCGCGTGAAGCCGCCGCATGCAGCAAGGAGTTCGAAATCTGCTGCACCGATTCAAACTTCAACAATGCGATGGCGAAAATCCGCGGCGACTTGGAAAAAATCGTTCCGGAATCGCAGAAGGAAGTCGTTGATTCCATCGGCTATTCGCTGTTCTCCGACTTTACAAAATACTTTGTCTGTACTACGTTCGACATGATTGCCGACGCAAAAATCTATACGATGAAAGAATTTCGACCGCTGCAATTGAATGCGCTCGGCAAGGAACTGCGGACGAATGTGAACGTGATTCGGCAGCAGAATGCGAAGGCGCAAAAGTCCGAGACTGTAACGAACTGGTTCCGCATTCTGATGATGCTTCCGGCATTCCTCTTTAAAAAACTTTATGCCGTGAACATGGTGAATATGTTTGAGAATTCCGAGGAACAAGTCGCCACCGCGGCCGAGATGTTCGAAGAACTTGATGCCGCAATATCGCAGTTCTCCGCCGGCGACGAGTACAAAGTTTTGCAGAATTTCCTGAAAAATTTGCAGCTTGAAAACTGCTTCACCGTCCGCATCAAGCCGAAGAATTCACAGAAGCCTATAGTGAATTGAGGTTTGCTTCGACAAGCTCATGTCGCAAGCTCTGCTCGCGTAAAATGCTAAAGTAAAATTCTTCTTCATTCGCTTCTTCATCATGCCTGCGCAATTGCGGGCTTTTTGCATTTTTGCATAAATGCGGGATTCCCGAACAAGTTGAAAACGACACGGTATTTGGAGACGATAAATCCACGGGCATTATCCGGTGAACGCAAAGCCGTCCTATTTAGCGCTCCCTGCATCAGCAATCGCTACCTGCGAAACTCGCAGGTGTAAACTGTATAAAAGTGCTTGCCGAATTCAAGATAATAATTTCGTCTCACTTCTTCAGGTGCAATTTGCGCATCACCTTTCCGATGAGTTCGTTTAGAATGTCCTTCGCGTCCTTGCTACCGAGGTAACGCTGCACGATGAGCGTAAGCGTAAAGAGGCAAACGCCTGCCGCGCAGGAGAAAATAACGAGGAAGACGAAATTCGTATTGCGGACAAAGTCACCAGAGATGTGATCAAGGCCCACAGCTGCTGCAATCATGATGCCGAGCGCCACGAGAGCGCGGCCCATATTCAAAAGCGCTTCTCTCATGCCGTCCGTGCCGTTCTTCTTAGCCCACATGTAAATCATGGAGGCAACCTGGAGAAGTGCGCCTGTAGCACCGATGATCGGCACGCTCTTGATGCCGAGAGGCTCTGCAAGCCAAATGTAGGCGGGGATGGTCGCCGCAAAAATGCCGGTGTTCAAAAGCGTGGGGAGCCACATGCGTTCGCTTGCGTAGAAACTGCGCACGAGTACCGCTTGCAGGCAGAGGCCGAGGGAAACTGGCAAATACCAGCGGAGAATTTCTGCAATCGCTTCGGTCGTTTCGCGCTGGAATGCACCGCGTTCAAAGAGGATACGCACGGAGGGGAAAGCGAGCGCCCACACGGCGACGACGGCTGGAATCAAGATGCAGAACATGCGCGAAAGGCTCTTCCAAATTTTGCGGTTGAGCTGTTCGATTTCGCCTTCTTTTACGAGGCGCGCCATGTCGGGGTAGCTCGTGACGGAAACGGAAAATCCAAAGACCGCCACTAGCGTGTACATCACGCGGTATGCGTAGTTGAGGCTACTGATGCCCGAGGTGCCGAAGTTCGCGCCGAAACTACGGATGATGAATTCAAGGCCGAACATGGAACCTACACCAAGCGACATCGGGAGCATCATCTTGAAGTAGCGAATGATATCCGGATTCTTCGGTTCGCAAATGAGTTCGTAATGCACTCCGCCGCGCTTTGCGCCAAAAATCTGCAAAGCGAAAAAGCCGATGAAGCTTCCGACGGGGACGCCCCAGGCGAATCCTTCCAGGCCGAGGTTTGTGCCGGTATGCTTCCCGATTTCAATCCCTGCGATACCGCCAAGCACGATGGCGATGTTGTAGATGAGACCCGTGAGAGAAGGTATCAGGAACTGCTTGCGCGTATGCTGCACGGCAACCAGGATGCTCCCGACAAAGATGAAAATCTGGCCCGGCAAAATGATGCGACCGTAGTAAGTCGCGCGTTCCAAAAGTTCGGGCGTCACGCCGTCAACCGTCAAAAGCGCAATGAGTTCCTTCATCCAGATGAACGCCGGCACCACAAGAATCAAAAGCACGAGCCCGAAAGTGTTGAGCACGTTGCTGAAGAATTTCCAGCCCCCCTTTTCATCGCCCGCCACCTTGTAGCCCGTGAAAATCGGGATGAAGATGATGGAGAGGAAACCTGTGCTTACCACGTGATTCAAAATATCCGGAATCATGAACGCCAAGTCGAGAGCGTTCTTTTCGAGCGACACGCCCGCGGCGTGGGCCAAAAGCATTTCACGGAAAATACCCAGCACGCGGCTAAGGAGAAGACTGACGGCAACGATGATGGCGGCTTTATTCATGAATAAGTGGTTGGTGGTTAGTGATTGGTGGCTAGAAAAATAGTAAATGGGGGAGGCTAGTGGTTAGGGGCTAGGGGAAGAGAATGGCGGCTGAGTTGCAGGGATTGCTCATAAGCGAGATGCTTTAGTGTTGCTTCAATAGACAGCAAAACCCTGGATTCTATCACCCTTCGTGCTCCAGGATGACAGTAGCAATAGGGGCTAGGATGACGATGCTGGAATTAGCCGAAAACCGCTCAAGCCCCCAAGTCCGCGCATCTCGCATCAGCGGAATGCATCTCGCCTCCACGAAAAGCATCTCGCATCAGCGGAATGCATCTCCAGCAGCTACCCCTGCTTACTAACCACTAACCACCAACCACTAATTTGCATCTCTAGCTGCAAAAACTCTTCACTTTATATAAACTATCCCTCGCAGAGTAAGGCTCTTCCCGTCTTCTCCATGCTGCAAGTTGAAGTATTCAACGACAAATGTGGAAAGACTGTCCTCGAGAATGACCGGGATGTTTTCGTAAGCATCCTTCCGGTTCCTGATTTTCAAGGTATCCAGCGGAATTGCGTAGTGATACGCAGGCAGCGAATCGCTTGTGGTCAAGTTGAGTTCTACAAAAAGCGAGTCGTTCTTGACATCAAAGGAATTCTCGTTGACGCTTTCGTCCCAGTAGATTGCGCGGTTCCTGTCCTTTGGAATCGGCTGCGGATTGATGATTAAATTTGATGCAAATAGGTCAATGAACGTTGAATCAATTTCTACAGGTTCATCGTCGAAACAGTCGTAGGAACGCGCCGGAATGTATTTCGCAATTTCCTCTTCGCCGAATGTCGAGGCGATATTTGAACGCAGAACCTCAAACTTGTTATAGTCAATGCCGTCGCCCTTGTTCAGCGCTTTGCGCAACTTGATGAAATCCGAGCAGTCCAGGGGCAAATTTTCGTATCCATTTTGATTCAAGAAACTCACAAATTCTTTGACCATAACCTTTTGGGAAATGCTATAGGCGCTCTGCGGTCCGACGGAAGAAAGGAAAAATACGGCGCAGAAACTCATGATGAGATAGCGCAGCTTCTTCTTGGTGCAGAACCTGGAAATCGCGATGGCGATAAAGAACCAAATCGTGAGATACATCATGAACACCATTTCCCTGGAGGTGTACGTGCTGTAAATCTCGAACAGGATATCAAGGGTCTGTGCAATCATGAGCGGAAGCGCAAGGAGCGGCAACACCTTGAGAAGCACGCGGTCCGCCTTTTGATCGCTGTCGAAATGTGCCGAATAAATTATCGTCGTGATAATCAGCGTCGAAACCATCGCAATGGTAACGAATACGGACACCATCGAGTAATTCGCATGCAAGAAGATAATTTTCAATCCGTAAGCATACAGGAACGCAACGTAAAGCAAAAGAATCGGAATGAATAAAAAGTGGATGACGTTTGTCGCGAATTTTTTGCGATGCACCGTTGAATCGTTTGTGATGTCTGGAACGCTCGACAAAAAGAGAATCGGAAAAACCGCAGCCCAGCAGACGATGACCGAAATAACCCAGACTTTTTCCGGAATTTCAACATCGAATATTGTATTGGTTGCAAACAAGAGAAATGCTATTGCCGCATTCAAGATGGCGGTCGTCAATACGCCGATAACAAGCGCCTTGATGTTCTTGCCAAGGAATCTCCAGAGGCTTAAATCCGAGGGGATTCTCCAGAAAGGAACGATGAACGGACTGACAATCAAAACTAAACTCAAGGACGAGAAGAGCCCCGAACACTCTACCAGATGATGCGGATAAAATTGCAGAATGACGTAGAATATGAAAAGCCAAATCGCCTGCGCAACCACATGCACCTTGGGGCTTTTCGTCTGCAAGACCTCTTCGCGCAGCGTAAGCGCATACGAGAGAAACATTGCTGGCACCGGATACACTGTAAGCCACACCAGGAACTTGCCTAAGTAGCCATTTTCAAGAATGTCACTTTCTTGAATCAAGTAGAAGGTGATGAAGGATATCGCGGAATAAATCGCAAAGCCTACAACAACCGGGAACCGCTTGAATGCGATTAAAATTTGATTCTGGTACTGCTTGAATTTTTGAAGCATTATTTCCCCTGTCTCTCTTTCTTGATTTGCTTCAGTTGCTGGAGTCGCTCGCCCATCTGCTTTTCCCTGCCGTAGGGCTTCGGCTTGTAAATTTCGGTGCCGACGAGTTCTTTCGGCAAGTGCTCCTGCGCGGAGTAGCCGCCCGGGCTGTCGTGGTCGTATTCGTAGCCGTTCCCGTAACCGAGTTGCTTACCCACGCGAGTCACGGAATTGCGGTAAGCGCGCGGCACCGGGAGTGTGCCCGTCTGCTTCACGATGCTGTCGGCGGCCATGCCCGCAAGTTCCACGGAGTTGCTCTTGGGCGCGAGCGAAAGGTAAATGGCGAGTTCGTCGAGTGCGATGAGGCCTTCGGGGATTCCCATGAAATCATAGGCTTCGCGGGCGGAAGTCGCAAGCAGTAATGCGTTCGGGTCGGCAAGGCCCACATCCTCCATGCTCATGCGCATGAGGCGGCGCAAAATGAATCGTGGATCTTCGCCGCCCTGCAACATGCGATGCAGCCAGTAAAGGGCTGCGTCCGGGTCCGAGCCGCGCACGGACTTGTGCAGCGCCGAAATCAGATTGTAATGCTCTTCGCCACTCTTGTCGTAGCGAAGCGGCTTCTTGTACTGGAATTCCTCCAGCAGCTTTTCGTCGATTTTTTTGCGGTCGCCGAGGCTTTTGCCAATCCATTCTAATTGATTCAGCAAGAAGCGAGCATCGCCTTCGGACTGCGCAATGAGTTTATCTACAACCGCATCCTCGATTTCCACGTCCTTCAGCTGCAAACCGCGCGGATGATCGCGAAGCGCGCTGAAGATGAGCGTGCGCAAGTCTTCTTTGCTGAGTGGCGCAAAAAGAATCAGCTGGCAGCGACTGAGCAAGGCGCCGTTTACTTCGAATCCCGGATTCTCGGTGGTGGCACCGATGAGCGTCACCGTGCCGTCTTCCACCGCGCCGAGCAAGGCATCCTGCTGCCCCTTGTTGAACCTGTGAATTTCGTCGATGAAGAGAATCGTATTCTGCCCGAGCTTTTTCACCTGACGCGCATCGGCCAAGACTTCCTTCACCTCTTTCACGCCGCTTGAAACCGCCGAAAGCGCAACGAACGCCTTCTTCGTCTTTTGCTGAATCACATGCGCAAGGCTCGTCTTGCCGCATCCCGGAGGCCCCCAGAAAATCATGCTGGGGACTGTATCGTTTTCGAGACTCTTGCGAAGCAAGCTCTGTTCGCCCAAAATCTTGTTCTGGCCAAGGAGTTCGTCGAGAGTCTGCGGGCGAAGGCGTTCTGCTAAAGGCTGATCCATAGTTTTACGCGTGTAAAGGCGACGATGCGCCGGTTGAATGCGACTGTTGCGACTTTGCGACTGCACGCCTTGATAGCGCAATGCGCAAAACGTTTACTGCACAAAAATACACTCTGCACGAGTGCGTGTCAAGCCGCGACGGGCGGATTTTCGTGCACAAAAAGGGGGCGAAATCAGAAATTGGTGGCCCAAACAGCTAAAAAATTACACTTTGGGTCTACAAATTTCAAACAAATTAACTCGTTTTTAACATTTTCCTTGATGTTTTCATTTCTTGTGCTAAAAAATTGGGCCCAAAAGGGCAAAAAATTGAATTTTGGGCCTACGAAAAAATGAAAAATGCGGGCAAAGCGGTCCTAATCCTCGTTTTCAGTATACACAAAGTAACAAAACGTAGGCCCAAACTGTTGAAAAAGTGCACTTTGGGCCACCATTTTCGAAAAAACAGCTTTTTTTGTTTTTTTGCACCCCCTTTTTGTATATTCCAGCCAAGTCGCAATCGAGTCATCTTGAAAAGCCGACGGCATTCCGTATATCTTTCCGCATTATCTTTTTCTCCATTTACAATCCGGAGTTCCCATGAACTACGAAAATCAACTGGCGGTTGATTCTGTTTTGCCGTGTCTGCAAAATCGAGTTGACCTATTACTCCCGCTTATCCAAAAAATCCAAAAAACACTAGCACATGCGCCCAAAGGGAGACTCCGCCTGTCCAAACACGGCAAACATGTCCATTGTTACCACGTTACATCGTCAAAGAATAGCAGCGGAGTCTACATTCCTAACGAAGAAGCAGATTTAATTCAGAAGCTTGCGCAAAAAGATTATGACGAACGCATTTTGCAAGAATTAGAGCGGGAGTTGACTATTCTTGATAAGGCTATCGCTGACTTCAGCGGTTTTAATTTGAATGAAATTTGGATGAATATTCCTGACTTCAGAAAACAGCAAGTGCGGCCTATCTTTTTACAAAAAGATGAATTTATTCGTCAGTGGCTCGACGTCACTTATACGCAGAAGCCCTTTGCAGAAGACGCCCCTGTGCTTACGACATCACGCGGAGAAAGAGTCCGCTCAAAGTCGGAGGTGATTATCGCGGATACACTTGCACGGCTTGGCATTCCCTACCGCTATGAATTTCCCTTGAAGCTTAAAAAGAACAAGTCGCAATGCATTCTTGTGCATCCGGATTTTACATGTTTGAATGTCCGGCTTCGTCGTGAATTTCTATGGGAGCATTTGGGCATGATGGACAGCCCTGATTACGCGCATGCGGCAATTCTCAAAATGACGATGTATCGGGATAACGGCTATTTTGAAGGGGAACGTCTTATTTTGTCCATGGAGGCGTCTGATAATCCGCTGAGTCCGCAGGACGTTGAAATTTTGGCTCGCGAATTTTTGCAGTAATATCTTTCGGCATTTTTGGGGGTATCGGGGAATCAGAAAATCGCTTTAAACGGCCTTTGTCTGCGAGTCCTTTCTTTGCTCTTGTCGAAAATATTTATTTTTTGCAAGCATCTAAATGAGGACAAATTATGAAGAAGTTTTTTATTGCCATCGCCCTTTGCGCTGCCGCCACATCCGCTTTCGCAGAAGAATACAAATGCGACAAGTTCACCGCCTCCTACGACAAGACTTACTGCATGAGCAAGCTTTTCGTAGAATCTGATTACGAGTTGAACGAGGTTTACAAGGAGCTCCGCGGCAAAATTAACGAAGATGGCCGAAGCGAACTCAAGAGAACCGAACTTGAATGGATGAAGTACAGAAACTCCAAATGCGAAATTATGCCCGGCACCATCAACGTCCGTTGCAGTTACGAAGTCAACGTGGAACGCACAAACTATCTCCGCGATCGTCTTCGCGAATGCAAAGTGGGGCACTGCGACTACAAGGCTATCGGAAAACAGAGCTGGTAAGTCGAAAAAGTACAGTTTGCGCTCAAAATCGTCTTAGATTACGTTTCAAAAAATTTAAGGGACTTACCCAACGCAATTTCTTTAGACGATTTTCAAGAGTTCCTATTTTTGCGCAATGCCGTATATCACGGCTTCGAGTGGACGCAAGGTGCCGACTTTTGCAAGTTTGTCTTCATAATTCGAAGAGAACAGCTCACAACCTGCGGTGAGTTTTGCATCGTATGTAGCTTCTGTTTCAGCAAGGTTCACAAGCACGGTAATTTCGCCGCCCCGAATGTAGGCGAGAATCTGCTTATCTTCTGGAATCAGCGCAGTCAGGTCGCCACTGTTCAAGGCGGTATTTTCTGTGCGCAACCGAATCAGTTTGCGGTAATAATTCAGCACGGAGGCAGGATTTTTCTCCTCGTCTTCCACGTTGATTTCGGTAAAATTTTCGTTCAGCGAAAGCCACGGACGGCCCGTCGTGAATCCAGCATTTGCACTTGCATTCCACTGCATCGGCGTTCGCGCATTGTCGCGGCTGAATCGGTTGACGAATTCCATCGCCTGTGCGCTCGAAAACCCTTCCTCGATGGCGAACTTGTACTGCGCCTTGGAATTCACCTCGTCATACTTGTCGATGGAGCACCACTGCACATTCGTCATGCCGATTTCTTGCCCTTCGTAAAGGAACGGCGTTCCGCGAAGCGTCATCATGAGTGTCGCAATCGCCTTTGCGGCAAGCTTGTTCAGACGCGCATCCTTTGCGACGCGCTCGCTAAAAAAGTTGTTGACACAGCGCGGCTTGTCGTGATTTTCGAAGAATACAGGATACCAGCCGTTCTTCGCAGTCGCCTCTTGGCTTGCAAGCAGCGCCTTCTTGAAATCCTCGATGCCGTAAGGAGTCGGCTTGCACCAGAGTTCCACATCGTGCAAATGCCCAAATTCAAAGAGCATGTCAAAGGCGCCCTCGTTCCCGACCCAGTATTTCAAATCTGCGGGACCGACCCCGTTTGCCTCGGCTACCGTGAACACGTCATGTCCATCGGTGACGCATCTCCTGAATTCGCGTAAAAAATCGAGGATGCCATCGGTATTCACCGTCATCGTATGCACGCTGACCATGCCGTCATTCGCATCCGGCTTCCCGTCGCAAAAATCCGCAGGCTTTTTCACATACGGAATTGCATCGATGCGAAATCCGCCGACGCCTTTCTTTATCCAGAAATTGGCGATGTCGTAGAGAGCGTTCCGCACTTCCGGATTTTCCCAGTTCAAGTCCGGCTGCCGCCTTGCGAACGTATGCATGTAATACTGCTTGCGTTCTTCGCACCATTCCCAGACGGAACCGCCGAAAATACCGCGCCAGTTATTCGGCTTGTCACGCCAAATGTACCAGTCGCTTTTGGCATTGTCGCGACTCTTCCTGGATTCCCTGAACCATTCGCAATCATCCGAAGTGTGGTTGAACACCAGGTCCATCACAATTCTGATGTTTCGCTTTGCGGCCTCGGCAATCAGATTTTCCATGTCCGCCATCGTGCCATAAAGCGGATTGATTTCGTAGAAGTTCGAGACATCGTAGCCGTTGTCGACCATCGGTGACGCATAAACCGGAGTGAGCCAAAGCGCCCCGACATTCAACGACTTCAGGTAATCTAGTTTACTTGTAATTCCGTTAATATCGCCAACGCCATCCCCGTTGGAATCCTTGAAGCTGCTCGGATAGACTTCATAGGCAATCGTGCGCTTCCACCATTCGGGATTTTTCAGAGAGAAAGCGTCTTCTGCACTCATGTCGAAGCCCTGTACCCTAGCAGCTTGAGGCTGTACAAGGCGGTTCCCTTGCTCACGCTGCGAACGCCTGTAGCATATCCGAAAATTTTTCGCAGAGGAACTTCCGCCTTGAAAGTATGGATGCGGCCATCGCCGCCGATTTCTTTGACCTTGCCGCCACGCGCCTGGATATCGCCCGTGACAAGCCCCGCAAAGTTCACAGGGCATTCCAGCGAAAGTTCCATCACCGGCTCATACACCTGGACATCACTCGGCTTGATGAGCTTCGTGACTGCATCGGCGCAGCATTTCTTGATCATCGGCGGGAGAGCGCCTTCGCTCCATTCAAATTTCTGCACTTCGAAGCATACGCCGACAAGGGCGCCCTTTCCGAGGATTCCCACATCAGTCGTTTCGAGCAAGGCGGAACGCACTCCTGCCAAAATTTCACGAGGCGCTACCTCCAAAAACTCCGCCGCAAGACGAATGTCGTGCGCAGTTCCTTCCAGCGGATGCGCAGATAAAGTAATCGAGATTTTATGCGGTCCAATCTGGAACGTATTTTCCACAGGGCCGACTTCGCGACACAGGCGCTCCTGCCAACGGACTTCTGGTTGCCCCGCCTTCACATCGCATCCGAATTCGCGCTTTAAGCGGGCAAGCAAAACTTCCAGCTGCACTTCGCCAACAGTATGCAGATACCAGAATCCACCATCGTCGCGAACGACGCGGAAACTCGGGTCCATGCGTCCCAAGACGGAAAGACAGCGGTCCACATGAGCATAGTCCTCAGTGCAAATGCATTCCACGCGCGTCTGTAAAAGCGGAAGATACCTGTCCTTTAAATTTGTGCGAGACTTGGAAATTTCATCACCTTCATTCGCATCAGTTCTACCTTCGTCCGGCAAACTTCCATCGCGCAAAATAACTTGCCCAAGCTCCGTTTCAAAAGGAGCACGCATCGCGTAGATATCGCCCGCACGGATTTCATCGACGGGCAAAAGCAAGTTCGCCTTGAGTCTTGAAAATTCAAATCCAGTCGGCCACTCCTTTCGCTCCATATCCGCATGGGCGCGGAACAGGGAAATTTCACCGACGCCTCTGAAATGCCTGAGCCGAATGACCTGCCCAAGCTCGCTATCGTCAAATTCCGGAACCTCCGGCAAAAAGAAGCTGAGCGCCGTGATGAGGCTGCGAACGCCGAAGCCATCCAGCGCAGAGCCCGCATAGCACAAGGCGTAATCGTCGCTCGCTGCAAGCTTCCGCAGCCCCTGCAACAAAAGTCGCGGCGGCACCGTCTTGCCTTCTACAGCCAAGGAAAGAATTTCATCGTCGAAGTTGCTCGCAAATTCTGCGGCCTCCGCGTAATACTTTTTCAGTTCGCGGGAATTGTCCCAGCCGTTCTCCACATTCCAGGATTCATCGACGACTTCCTCACCCGAATCGGAATGCACAAGCCTGCTTTGGCTGAGCACGTCAAGTACGGCATTCATCTTTCCGTTCGCATATTCCGGAAGCGCCATGAGCACAGGGCGCACGCCCAGAATCTCTTCGATGTTGATGAGCGTCTCGTCCAGCGAGTAATCGGGATTGTCGAGCTTGTTGATGAAGATAATCGTCGGAACGGATGCGGCCTTCAGCTTCTTGTAGGCGGCAACCGTCTGCGTCTCGACGCCACTTGCGGCGCTCACCACGAGCACAGCACCTTCCACCGCCGAAAGCGCCATATCGACCTCGGCGCCAAAATCCACATGCCCCGGCGTATCGATGAAGTTGAACCAGGTGTTCTTCCATTCAAAATGCGCAACGCCACTTTCGATGGTAATGCCGCGTTCCTTTTCTTCGGGCATGTAGTCCATCGTGGCAAGACCCTCTTCCACTTTTCCGGGCCTGCGCACTTCACCCGCCGCAAAAAGGATGCGTTCCGAAAGAGTCGTCTTTCCCGCATCGACGTGGGCCAGGATGGCGATATTTCGAACAAGTTGCGTCATGATTTCACCTTACGCAGCGCACCGAGAAGCCAAAAATTTTCGGCTTCGAGGTGTAGCCAAAAGCCATCGACTTGTTCGTCATGTACCACACGCGCGCATCTCCCGGCTTGATACCTTCAACCGCGTCGTCAGCGCTCCAGAAAAATGCAAACTTCTCCATGTTGCCGTAAGTTTCGTCGTCAAAGCGGTTCCCAGCGGGCATGGCGCTGAACTTGAGCGTATCGTTTCCGTTCGTTTCGCCTTTCCAGCCGTACGTTGTCTTGAGAAGATAAGCCGCATTGAAGTCGGCACCTGCCGCAGTCCAGAGGCTCTCGAAATCCTTTTGCGTCGGCAGGCGGAAACCGGCGGGGCATGCTTTCTTCGCCGCATCCCACAAGTACAACCTGCCGTAGGCCATGCACTGATCCTCGTCATCCTTGTAGCAATAGCTACCTTCCGTTTTGAAGTTCAAGTTGTCGGCCATCCATTCAAGGCCAGCAATCTTGACTGTGCGATACGTCTGCTTGTCACGCGCATCCCTGAACTCGTTCGGCTTTTTACCGGGCTTCGCTAAGGCAGCCTGCGAAACCACAAGGAGCGATAAAATCATCGGCATTATTTTCATAGAGACCATAATAGCCAAATTTAATAACCTGCGAAAGCTACAGCCATCACATCAGCCCAATTTTCAACAAGAACGCAAATCAAGTGTTCATGAAAGCGAGCTTCTGCGCCTTCTCGTAAAGACGTTTCGCCCAACTGTTGTGGCTTTCCGCTTCGCCATAAAGCTCGTCGAGAATATCCCTGATTCCGGCAATACCGCCACCCTGCTTCATCACATGGACGGCAAGCAAGCTCACGACTCCAAGCGACGAATTGATAATGTCCAAGTCCGTATGCGCAAGCTGCAATACCGCAAGCTGGTAGGCATCTTCGCGATTTTCCTTGACAAGTTTATCCACATCGCCAAGCGTCTTGCATTTCAAATACTTGAACGCCTTCAAGAACGGCATCATCGGAGACTCGTGAATTTCGGCCTGGTTGATTGCCGCAATTTTTTTATTCAATTTGTCAAAAGGTCGCAGCTTCAGATAGTTGCCAAAGGAATCGCCATCGAGCATCACCTCGTCGAACTTTCCTGAATGCACCAGCGACTGTACGCGATAACGGTAGTTGTTGATTTCGGTTCGAATCTGGCAGAACTGTTCGTCAATCAGTTCGAGCATTCCCGCGAGGCGATTCAAGTTGCGCAGGTATTCACGCGGAATCTCGAAGCCCGACTTGTAGCCCGTATCGTGGTCAAGCACCGACCACACATGCTGAAGTGCCGTCCGCATCTGGACTTCGAATCGAATTTCGTTCAGCTCGGGATGCTCCGGATCTTCGTAAGCGGACTTCGGCAATTTGCAGATGTAATGCAGCGAATTGTAGCCGAAGCTGTTGAGTTCATGCATCTTTCGCTTGTCAACACTATTCTTCCAATCCACATTGAACATGCCATCCACAAGAGCCGCTATCTTATCCACATCGTCATTGTAGAACGTGATGATGCGCGCCCCGAGAATGTCCGTCAAGTCCATGAGGCAACTGTATTTGCTTCCCTTGCGTTCCAGCTTACCCGCAAGACTTTCTTCCTGCTTGATTCTCGTCTCGATTGCAGTCACGTAGATGTGATTTTCAGACAAATTCTTCTCAAGCATTTCGCGCACGACTTTCTGCATTTTTTCAAAGACGGGACGCTTATCGCGGTATTCTTCCAAGATAAGCATCTCGCGCGGCGGAAGTCCATAGCTTTCTAATTTTTTCTCTGACATGAGCATCAATCCAAAGTTGCTTCAAAAATTACTTCTTGAAAATTCGGTTCACCAAATCGCAGAATTCCGTGTAGGCAAAAGTCCCCGACAATTCTTCCAAGGCATGCACGAGTCCGCGGTAATGCCACTCGTGTTCCGCCTTGTCCTTCACATGGAAAATTTTCCAAAGTTCATCGCCAATTTCCACATAGTCACGATAGATGGCGCGAGCATTACTTAATTTATCACCAAGCGCTACGATTTTAGCATCACGATTCGCATGTTTCAAGCGTTCTATCGCCACCTGCTTGCGAGAGTGCCAACTGTCAGCCGCACTGATGCCTTCCACAAAAACATCGGATTCCTCTTCGACCAGTTTCGCTACGCGGTCACCAAATTCCTTGCGGATATCCGCAATCGTCGCCACAGTATCTTCCACGGTATCATGGAGAACCGCAGCGGCCAAAAGCTCCTGGTCATTCGTCATGGTAGCAGCGATTTCCACAGCCTCCAACGGATGCACAATATAGGGGAAGCCCTTGCCGCGACGTTCCGTATTCGCATGCGCCTTTACCGCAAAAATAATCGCCCTATCCAAAAGCGAGGAATCTATAATCTTGCTGACCATTTTCCTTCTTTCCATCTTCTCTACGAATATAAACTTTTGAATGCGCCATAATACTCTCAAAAATTTTTTCAGTCAAAACTGAAGCATTTTCACCCCAAAACAGAGTTTTTTCGACTCAATCCACCAGCCAAATCGTTAAATTTCGCTTTTTGGCTGGTGTCAAATGCACGAAAACGGCCAAAACACGCACCTAATTTCAAAAGCAAAGATGAAATCCACCAGCCAAATCGTAAAATACCGCATTTTGGCTGGTGTCAAATGCACGAGAACCACCAAAACGCGCATCTAATTTCAAAAGCAAAGATGAAATCCACCAGCCAAATCGTTAAATTTCGCTTTTTGGCTGGTGTCAAATGCACGAAAACGGCCAAAACACGCATCTAATTTTAAAAGCAAAGATGAAAACCACCAGCCAAATCATTAAATTTCGCTTTTTGGCTGGTGTCAAATGCACGAGAACCACCAAAACACGCACCTAATTTCAAAAACAAAGATGAAATCCACCAGCCAAATCGTTAAATTTCGCTTTTTGGCTGGTGTCAAATGCACGAGAACCACCAAAACGCGCACCTAATTTCAAAAACAAAGATGAAATCCACCAGCCAAATCGTAAAATACCGCTTTTTGGCTGGTGTCAAATGCACGAAAACGGCCAAAACGCGCATCTAATTTCAAAAGCAAAGATGAAATCCACCAGCCAAATCGTTAAATTTCGCTTTTTGGCTGGTGTCAAATGCACGAAAACGGCCAAAACACGCATCTAATTTCAAAAGCAAAGATGAAAACCACCAGCCAAATCGTTAAATTTCGCTTTTTGGCTGGTGTCAAATGCACGAAAACGGCCAAAGCACGCATCTAATTTCAAAAGCAAAGATGAAAACCACCAGCCAAATTCACCAAAAGCATTTTTCTTTAAATTCCCCTAAAGGGTGCAAAATTCGGGATAATAAAAAAGCAACCCAAACATTCTTTAAATCATCAAAACGACATCATGGACAAAAAAGCAATTCTTCAGAAAATACGGCAAGAGAACAGCGAAGCGAGGCCTATCCTGAGCTAAAGACGCCAAAGCGGCAATGCCGATTACGAAAAACTGGACGAATACGGTTCCATCAGCTATTTAATCAAATAAAGGGAGACAATATGAACAATTCCACAAAAATCCTCATCGCAAGCTTCATCATTCTGGCTTGCTCCATCGGCTTTTTTGCCGGTTCCTTTTTCATGAACCCAGGCTTCGCCTGCAAACGCGAATGCCCGATGATGGCAAACGGCCCAATGAACTGCCCGCACATGATGCGTGGCGCACACATGCCACCTCCGCAACACGGCATGCAACCGGGCGAATTCAAGCACCACAAGGATTTCAAGGGGAAGCACAACAAGGGCCCGCACGGCCATGACTTCCACAAGAACATGGAAAAGCATATCGCCGAAATGGATTCCGTAATGCAAGTAACCCCCGAACAGAAGGAAGCCCTGAAGGCAAACCGCACCGTAATGGATTCCACCTTCAAAACACTCGGCAAGCAGAAAATGGAAGCCGACAAGGCCTTCCGCGACGCACTCGAAAGTGGAGACGCAGGCAAGATAAACGAAGCCAAGGCCAAGGTGCTCATGGCAGAAGAAGCCCTGCTTTCGCAGCGGGCCGTAAGTTTCACCGAACTTGCGAAAATTCTCTCACCGGAACAGCGTGAAAAATTCCGCAACTTCCGCAAAGCGAAATTTCAAAAATAAACCTCTGTTTTTATCCTCTAAAAAAGAATAGCGGACAGCAATGTTCGCTATTTTTTCTACATTTTCGCCTGTAACAAAAACCCGCTTTGCGGAAAGGATTAAGCAATGTCTAAATTGACCGATTCTATGGAATGGAAGGCCCTCGAGGCCCACGCCGAAGCCGCCAAGACCTGGCACATGAAGGAACTCTTCGCGAAGGACCCCTCCCGCGCCGAAAAGTTCAGCGCCGAAGCCTGTGGCCTCTTCCTGGACTACTCCAAGAACATCATCACCGACGAAACCATGGCAAAACTCCAGGACCTCCTGAAGGCCGCCAATTTCGAAGACATGCGCGCCAAGTACTTTGGCGGTGAAAAGATCAACACCACCGAAAAGCGCGCCGTGCTCCACACCGCTCTCCGCTACAAGGGTAGCGACCCGATCATGGTCGATGGCAAGGACGTGATGCCGGAAGTCCGCGCAGTCCTCAAGCACATGGAAGAATTCACCCACCTCGTCCGCAGCGGCAAGTGGAAAGGCCAGACCGGCAAGTCCATCAAGTACGTGGTGAACATCGGTATCGGCGGTTCCGACCTGGGCCCGGTCATGGTGACCGAAGCCTTGAAGCCGTATGCAGAAAAGCCAATCGCTGGCGAAACCTCCCCGGAAGTGTTCTTCGTTTCTAACATCGACGGCACCCACATGGCCGAAACCCTCAAGAAGGTGAACCTCGAAGAAACGCTCTTCATCGTCGCTTCCAAGACATTTACGACTCTCGAAACCATGACGAACGCCGAAACTGCCAAAAACGCAGTCCTCAAGGCATTCAATGGCGACAAGGCCTCCATTGCAAAGCACTTCGTGGCCCTCTCCACGAACACCGAAGCCGTCACCGAATTCGGTATCGACCCGGCCAACATGTTCGAATTCTGGAACTGGGTGGGCGGCCGCTACTCCCTGTGGTCTGCCATCGGCCTTTCCATCAGCCTTCGCATCGGCTTCGAAAACTACATGAAGCTCCACCAGGGCGCCTACGAAATGGATCAGCACTTCAAGACCGCCCCGGTCGAAAAGAACCTGCCGGCCATCCTCGCCCTCGTCGGCGTGTGGTACAACAACTTCTTCGGAGCATCCAGCTACGCCATGCTCCCGTACGACCAGTACCTCCACCGCCTCGCCGCCTACTTCCAGCAGGCCGACATGGAATCTAACGGCAAGACCGTTGACCGCGACAGCAAGCGCGTGAACTACCAGACTGGCCCGATCCTCTGGGGCGAACCGGGTACGAACGGCCAGCACGCCTTCTACCAGCTCATCCACCAGGGCACCAAGATGATTCCTTGCGACTTCATCGCCCCGGCCAACAGCCACAACAAGCTCGGCGACCATCACCAGAAGCTCCTCTCGAACTTCTTCGCCCAGCCCGAAGCCCTCATGAACGGCAAGACCCTCGCCCAGGCCCAGGAAGAACTCCGCGCCGCCGGCAAGAGCGAAGAGGAAATCGCATTCCTCGCCCCGCACAAGGTGTTCGAAGGCAACAAGCCGACGAACTCCATCATGATGGACTACGTGAGCCCGGAACGCCTCGGCGCCCTCATCGCCATGTACGAACACAAAATCTTCACGCAGGGCGTTATCTGGAACATCAACAGCTACGACCAGTGGGGTGTTGAACTCGGCAAGCAGCTCGCCAAGAAGATCCTCCCGGAACTTGCAAAGGCCGACGCCGAACTCAAGCACGACTCTTCCACCAACCAGCTCATCAACTGGTTCAAGAGCCACCAGGGGTAATTAGACGAGAGAACGGGCCTACGGCCCTACAGACGAGAGACGAGAGATATTTCGGCTCTCGTCTTTTTTTGTCATCCTGAACATGCTTAGTTTTGTAGTAAACAGTGATTAATGGTTGGTGGTTAGTAAACAGGGTTGCAGATAGGAACTGCGGCTGTTTGCTAGCCAAATGAACTGCAAAAAGACGAGAGTTTTGGACTCTCGTCTTTTTTTGTAAATGCGAACACACCGTATTCGCAATTGAGTAAGAACCACCCAAATAGCGTCCAGAAGTTCAATTTGAAAAACACCATACTTTTTTGAGCGATTCTACACAATCTAACCGCACAAAAGCTTTGCAAAAAAAAACTCAACCACCCCTTGATATTTCAAGAATCCAATTGCAGATTCTTAGCAAACCTTTGAATGCCACTTTACATTTACAAATAAAATTCACCCGTTTTCCAACAGGTCCATCGCAAGGTTTTTCGGCGACAGGTTGTCAATCCCGTACAAGCCCAGTTCAATCTGCTTTGCAAGTTTACTTGTATAATACAAAGCCATAGCTTCTCTCAGAGGAATGCCTTTCAACGCAGCAACTTCCTTGATAATACTCTCCTCGAGATTTTCTCGATACAAGGCTGTGAGGCTCTTTTTATCAATCAACGTTCACCTCGTAGTTTCTACTGAACTTCAAAAGAGAATCGATTGCCACCTGAGTTACAAAGCAGAACTGATTGATTTGTCGATAATAGCGCAATTCGTTTAAAGTCTTTTCTTTATCCCATAATCCGCGGAAATACATATCTACGGTTTTGAAAACATCGTCATCAGCAACATTTCCATAAATGATGTCGTAATCCTGGTTGAGGCTTTCGCCACGACGACAGCCACATACAAAGTCCAGCCGTTTTTCAGCGGCGGAATCAAAATTCAGAATATTGAAGGATTCCGTTAAATCGCCCATTTCGTAAACATTTACAAAAGCCTTTCCCCCATAGCGGAGAGTTTTCCGCTTGGCCCACTTTTCGGCCTGATCCTGAAAGGTTGTAACATAAAATCCTTCTCCAAAATCCAACTATTTTTTGGAAAAACCGATTTGCGGATTTTTTATAATTTTCGTAGAGCCATGATAGACAATCATACCGTGCCTCCGCGTTCTCGAACAAAATCAGTCAGTTCTTCGGTAACCGCTTCGGATCCCATGGTGTGCAAAGTGTCGTAGCAGGGAATCAAGTACTCGTCCAGAATCTTAGTGTCATTCAAAACGGCATAAACCTCTACCGGAGTCTTACCCCAAGCAGCGGCCAGTTTGTGAATAACGAAAACCGAAAATTCAAGTTCCTTTGCGGTACACATGTTCTATAAGATAATAAAAAATGAAAAGGGAGCAAAAGAAAAAGGCCCCGCAGCCAGTCAAACAGCCGCGGAGCCTTGTTGATTTTATCGTACAGTAAAAATTCGGGTCACGCTACCGTATACAGCAAAATGGCGAGCATCTGGCCGCTCAAAATGCGGAGCAGCATGGTCAAGGGGTAAACCGAGGCATAGCCCACATTCACGGCTTCGCTACTAGAAAGTCCGTTCGCAAAAGCAAGCGCCGGAGGGTCCGTCATGGAGCCTGCAATGGCACCGCAAAGACTCAGGTAATTCACCTTGAACACCAAACGCCCAACCACACCGGCAACAATCAATGGGATAAACGTAATGAGGGCTGCAAGTCCCATGTAGTAAAATCCGTCGCCATTCAAGAGCACATCGAAGAAGCGGATTCCCGCATTCAGGCCAACGCATGTCAGGAACAAAGTTATTCCAAGTTCACGGAGCATCAAGTTGGCGCTTGTGGACATGAAGAAATTGAGCGGTCCAATCTTCCTTTTCCGCGAAAGTAGAATAGCCACAATCAAAGGACCGCCGGCAAGCCCGAGTTTTAAGGGAGTCGGCATTCCGGGAACAGCGATGGGAATGGAGCCGATGACAACGCCGATGAAAATTCCAAGGAACGCGGGGAGAATTTCAGGATGTTCAAGCGCCTTCAAGGAATCCCCGAGGAAATGTGCGGCAGCATCAATGCTATCGCGGGAGCCGACAACGAGTATTTTATCCGCGAATTTCAAGCGCAGGTCGAGACGTCCTGTAAACTTGAATTCGCCACGGACGACGCGGCTTGCCGTCACACCGAAGCGGCTAAGGGCAAGTTCATCAAGCGTCTTGCCGAGAACCTTCTTGTTCGTCACGAGAATGCTGCGCGTTTCCAATTTCGAACTATTTTCGGTAATTGGCTTTTCCAGCCGCACGCCGATGACCTTTTCCATTTCGGCAACCGCTTCCGGAAAGCCGACAATATGCAGGCAATCATTTTCAGCAAGTTGCGTTTTTCCAACAGGCATCGTGACGACGCCTTCGTGCAGAAGCCTCGTAATGACGACGCCGCTTTGGCGAATGCCTGGAATATCCTTGACACGCAGGCCATGCAGATTCCTATTCGTCAGCCGCAAACTGCAAGAGACGATTTCCTTACGAGTCCCGGCAATTGCCTTTGCATATTCATCGGCGGATTTTTGCGGTTCGCACTTGAATATCACGCGGACAAGAATCATCACGAGAATGATGCCCGCGACACCGAACGGGTAAGCGACTGCGTACCCGATACCTGTCAGAGATGTATCCGCCCCGGCCGCGACAAAAGCAGAATTAGCGGCACCCAAGGACGGCGTATTTGTGACAGCGCCACAAAGCATCCCGACAAGTACGGGCACGTTGTCGTGCATATCCGTAAAGAAGTACAGACAAAGTGTAACGAGAACGCCCATGAGCACGACACTTGCAGCGAGTACATTCAAGACGAGCCCATGGCGGCGAATGGAATCCACAAAACCGGGCCCCACCTGCATGCCAATCGTATACACGAAGAGGATCAAGCCGAACTCCTGCATAAAGTGGAGCGCATCCGCTTCTACGCGAAGCCCCAGATGCCCAAGCAGGATGCCCACGAAAATCGCGCCCGCCCCGCCAAGGGAAATCCCCTTCACCTTGATTTTACCGAGCATGAGGCCAAGCGCCGCAGTCACGGACAACGCCACGATTTGCTGCGCTACCGAAGTTCCATTGAACAGATTAACAAGCCAAGTCATGATAAATAATTAGAGATAGGTGATTTGCGATTTCGTTATTTCTTGATGCAGCGAACCGAAGTTGCGATGCTCTTGTTGAAATTTTCGTAGACGACTTCGTTATTTGCATTAATGCGAACAAGTGTCGCTCGCGAATCGTCATAGACGTCTGCCGTCCAGAAACTAGCCGCTGCGTTTTCGTCGGCGTATTTCCCGTCGTAATAGCGGAAACCCGCCTTGATGACGCGCATTTCGGGCGATGCCATTTTGGCTTTCTCAAAATCCGCCTTGGATGGAAGCATCCATCCTTCCGGGCAAATTTCCATTGCGACCTTGTGCGGATAGAGGGCGCCAAGGGAATAGCATTTTTTCAAAGTATCGTTGTAGCAGAAATTTTCACCACCAAGGCCGAATCGCATCAGGTTTTCGGCCATCCAAACGGTTTCGCCCACCTTCACAGTTTTGTAGGACTTCTCAACGCAAGACAGAACCACCGACGTCTCGTCAAACTTGCAAGTGTCCGCTTTTTCGCACGCCACAAAAAGCATAGCGGCCATGAAGTACGCAACCGTAACCAGTGTTTTCTTTTTCATCTATCGCCTCGTTGTTTTGTTGTTCGACGCTAAATTTAGAACGTGCTGACAGATTTGACTAATATTATCTCAATATTGATTTAATCTCTTTTTGTTATAGATAAATCAAATGTGATAACTTGATAATTATATATTATGGATAGGAACCTACGATTCGCACTAGGCAACCTATAAAAATTGCTTTACACGGAGTGTCATCCGTGCGACTCAGCCATAGAGGCAAGCGAGCTTGCCTCTGCGGCGTTCGTCTAAAACGGATGTGGTTAAGAAAATTTGAGTGAGACCGCCAGCCTGTCGGCAGACAGGAGCGATGGCAGGAATGAGTAGTTCA
>JAZLIJ010000218.1:0-9587 GCA_045617325.1 Fibrobacter sp. | reverse complement strand
CGAATTCGAAGCATTCGAAAAGGCAACCAAGGCTATGGCTGACGCTATCGTCGAAGCTACCGCTGCTGGCGCAATCACCGTGATCGGTGGTGGCGATACTGCAACTGCTGCTAAGAAGTATGGTGCCGACAAGAAGGTCACCCACACTTCTACCGGTGGTGGCGCTTCTCTCGAACTCCTCGAAGGGAAGGAACTTCCGGGCGTCGCTTTCTTGAGCGATAAGTAATTTGTTTATTTACTTCGCATAGCGGCGTTCTCGACCTCTCGCCGTACGATATGTACGGCTTCGGTTCTGCGGCCTTGCACTGCTCGCAACTAAACAAATTCCTGAAATAGGATTAAATAGAGTCTCTGCAAAGGGACTCTATTTTTTTTCAAAACGATTTTTAAGGCTTCGGTTCTGCGGCCTTGCACTGCTTGCTTCTAAGAAATTAACCGTAAACCGAGTGCCGCGTGAAAGTTTACTTTCGCATGGCCGAGGAAAGGTTAATGCGCTTGCGCAAAAATTATAACGGCGGATTTCTTTGTGAAATCTGCTGTTTTTTTTAGATGAAATGGGGGCTCGCGCCTTGTCTCGCTTGCCAAGGAAATTCTATTTTTATTTTGGTCCATCTGCTTCGACCTTTTCGACGACCTGTTTTTATATTAGATTTTTAGTGGACGCTAGTGTGCTAGTAATGTGAAATGATGGAATATTTTAAAACCAAAATTCTCGTAATGCTGATTCTAGGGGCTACCACTATTTTTGCCGGGAACGGCCAAATTGCATGGGAGCATGAAAAATGCAAAGTTGAAGCAACTTTTATACCTCAACATAACGCTGTAAAAATAGAGCAGAAAGGCAATTCCTTTTCACTGCGGTATGAGATGCTTGTTTTTGTGTATTGTCCAACGAAAGATGATTATCTGAATTTGAAAATGGAATCTGTTGCACCTATAAAAATAAATTCAGAGCTTTATCGTCAAGAAATCAAAAAAATAGCTCCGCCCGTTGGTAATCAAGGAATTGATTTGTTTGGATCGGTTATGCTGGATTCTATATCTCTTGTAAATTGCAAAAATATTCAACGATTAAATGACAAAAAATCTTTTAAAGTCGTTTCGGACGGTTCGTGCCATATAGATGTGTCCGCTCCGTGGATTCATGATGGATTTGATCTTAAAGTGAATAAGGAAAAAGGGAAGTTTTGTTTTTCCGTTAATGGCTTTGCAGCTTGTCCTGGTCGTTGAGCTTTTCTGCGTTGTAGACGTGCTCATCATGCTCTTCGAACTGGCTTATTTTCTTGAACCAGTAGTCTTCGCTGTTGATGGAACTCATGTTGTTGATGAGCGCTTCGAAATCGATTTCTTCTTTTTGGGGTTTGTTAGACATCTTATGGTCCTTTTGGAAAGAGAATTTTTGCAATTGTGGCCTTGAGCGTTTCCAGGTTGATTGGCTTTGCGATATGTTCGTTCATGCCTGCTTCGAGAGCTTTTTGTCGGTCTTCTTCAAAGGCGTTTGCCGTCATCGCAATAATAGGAATTTTTGACAAATCGGTGTCTAGAGCGCGAATCTGTTTTGTCGCTTCATATCCATCGATGGTGGGCATCTGGACATCCATCAGGATGAGGTCATAATCCCCGAATTTTGCGTTCTTTATCAAGTTGATGGCTACGCATCCATCATTTGCTGGGGTGACGATAAAGCCGATTTCCTCCAGAAGTTCAGTTGCGATGTCACGATTGAACTCGTTGTCTTCGACAAGCAAAACTTTTTTTCCAGAAAAGTCGAAATTTTTGCTGAATTCAAAATCGCTACATTGTTTGCCTAGGCAACTGTTGAGTACTTTGTGCAAGTCCGAGGGAAACATCGGCTTGGAAATGAACGATGTTACACCGGCTTCCTTAGCTTCATCTTCGATGTCGGACCAGTCGTATGCCGTGAGGATGATGATTTGCGCTTCGTTGCCTATAATCTTGCGAATTCTTCTTGTCGTTTCGATTCCATTCATGTCTGGCATGAGCCAGTCGATGATGTACAGCTTGAACTGATCTCCCCGCTGGTAAGCGTCTTGAACCCTGATAATCGCTTCCTTGCCGGAGGTGCACCAGTCGTCGCGCATGTTTATGTCGCGGAGCATTTTGCCTACAGAAATACAGGTGTTGGAATCATCATCGACGATGAGGGCGCGGACTCCCTTGAGTTCCGGAATCTCGATGGGCGATTTTGGTTCTTTCTGAAATTTAAAGTCAAATGTGATTGTGACTTCGGTACCTTTTCCCTGCTCACTCTGAATTTGGATGGAGCCTCCCATCATGTCGATGATATTTTTTGTGATAGCCATGCCAAGGCCTGTTCCCTGAATTCCAGAAACTGTTGTGGACTTGACTCGGGTGAACGGGTCGTAAATGGTTTCAAGAAATTCCTTGCTCATTCCCATTCCGTTATCCTTGATGCGGAATTCGTAGGTCCCGTAGCTGTTTTCCTTGAAGGTCTTTTCGCTGACGCGCATTGAAATGGTGCCTCCAGCCGCAGTATATTTGATGGCGTTGGAAAGCACGTTGAGAAGTACTTGATTGAGTCTCAACTTGTCGCAGATAATATCTTCATCGTTTACATCGACTGCGTCTACGTAGAAGTCGAGCTGCTTGGAATGGATGTCTGCCTGGACGATGTCTCTTAGGGTATGGATGATGTCGGAGAGTTTTTCCTCTTTCTCTTGCAAGTTCATCTTGCCTGATTCAATGCGACTCATGTCGAGTACGTCGTTGATGAGCGATAGCAGATGGTTTGAGGATTGTCCTATCTTGGAAAGATAATCTAGCACATGTTCCTTGTTATTTATGTGGCTTGCCGCAAGCCCCGTGTAGCCGATGATTGCATTCATCGGGGTGCGAATATCGTGACTCATGTTGTTCAGAAAAGTCGTTTTTGCCCTGTTTGCGGATTGCGCCATGGAAAGCGCTTCCTCTAGCTGTTTTTGCTGTTCACGTTCTTTGCGAAGTTCTTCTGTAATGTCCATGAATCCTATGGCGATATGGTATTCGTCTATACCCCGCACGATGAGTACCCGCATGGTTTTCACGATGTTGTCGAAATTTTCTCTGATGATGAATGTATAGTAGCGTTCTGTGCGAAGTCGTTTTACTACATATTCCTTGTTGCTCATCAGTCTCATTAAATCACGGTCGTCTGCATGAATGTGCTGCGATATGAATTTATCCATGTCGTTTCTGTCGCCGCCTGTATGGAATACCTGCGAAAAATCATGTTCCATGTGGAGAATTTCAAAGGTGTCGTTTAGCAAGTCAACGGAATAGGCGGAAGTGTAGGATTCGACGAAGTAGTCTAGCAGAAGTTTCTGATGGGCGATTTTTGCGTTCAGCTTTTCTCTGTCAACTTGGGACTTGTCTAGGAGCGAGAAGGCGAAACAGACTGTGCGAGGTTCTTCTTTGATTTTTTCGATAACGTACCAGCTACAGCGAACATACGAATTTTCATCGTTGAGGGACTGGAAAACGAGCTCGCGCTTGTTGTTTTTGCCGATGAACTCTTTTACACCATCGATGGTCTTGAGCGTTTCCCATTCTGGTCTGTAGTTCTCGGGCACATCTGCGATAATTTTCGTCATCGTTTCTGCATACGTGTTGTAGGGAAGCCTCGGTTCGTTGCGGAAAAATTCTTTTTTCGACCTTATCGTCTTGACTATATCCGAACCTAGGTCGGCAAGGAAAATATTGTAGCAGTCCTCGGAAACGGCGGAATGGGCGAGCTCTGTGGAGACGGTTGCGTCTACATTTGTAAATGCGCAGATGAATTCGTTGTCGCTCAATTTAAAAATATGCACTTCGTACCATAGAGGAACACCCGAAAGCATTCCTCTGAAACGGACTGTGTATTCATCCGCTGCTTTTAGCTGTTCGAGGATGTTTTCCATCTTCAACGCGGAGCGCATTTTTTCCCTGTCGTCCTCATAGATGGTTTCGATGTATTTGGAGACGATTTCTGAATAGACGTAATTGCCGCCGAGTTTTTTGTGAATGTCCTCGCGTTTCTTGAGTTCGTTGAAGCTGTTGTCCTTGACGTTGACGACAAATGAAACTTCGAATCCTGTAATGAATCTGTTGAGGACCGCCTTGTAAGATTCCGCCCTTTCCAAGTTTTTTTGCTGTTCCTGCTGGAGCTGTATTTCTTCGGTTACGTCTCTGAAACCCAATGCGGCGTGGTCCTGGTCGGCACCGCGAATAACTTGCATACGATATGTCCGCGACTGATTATCGGAAATGAGTTTATATATATAGAAGAACTCATTTTGCTTTGCAAGCATTTTCTGCATCATCTGCGGCTGGATAAGTTCGGAAAGCGTGTCCCTGTAATTTGGTTGAACTTCTTTTTGAATGTGACGGTTGAGAAATTCAACATAATTGTTGAATATGGGATCGTTTTTATCCAGTTCCTTGGCACACTTGTAAATTTGGCATGATAGCGTCTTGAGATTGATGTAGTATGCGGATTGGTATGACTCAAGGAAGTAACTTGTAAAGGCGCTTTGTTCGGAAATTTTTTCGTTCGCCTCGCGAGTCTCGGAAAGTGCCTTTTCTAAAATCTCCTGCTGTTCTTTTTGCTTTTGGATAGCCTCTGTCACGTTCTTGCTGCATACGATGAACTGGGAACCGTCATTACTTGCCTTTATGAAATCATTGACGAAATTCCGAGCTACACCTTGTACGATATCAGTGTATTCAATGCTGAATCGTTCTTTTTCCCTGAATTGATTCAGTATTGATTCCGGTCGCGTCATCTGGGTGTAATATTCCCGGTCTTCTTCGGCGACACATTTGCTGATGTAATAATCTAGGGACTCGAGGTATTTATCTGTTGGTTTGGCAATGTCCTTGAAATCGTCTCGTACTTTCCAGTTGTGTATAAAGTTGTTAGACAAATCTACATAGAAAACTGTGTCGAATGCCTCTGTCAACTTTTCCAGGGTGATATGCTCCTCGTCTTCTTCCTTGCGTCTTAGGATTTCTCCATACGAAATACAGGCGATTGTTTTGAGCACTTCTGCGTTGTTGAACGCCTTGGTCGGATTGTCAATTCTGATAAATCCGACGATTTCGTCACCTTTCATGATTGGGGCGGCTATTAGGCTTGCTGTTCCTTGCAATGCGAATTGTTCGACATATTCCCTAGGTACTTGTAGATTGAGTGAATTTGTAAAAAATACACCTTTATCCTTGAATTTTTGCGCCCAAGAGTCTACTGATTCTGCGGGAATGTCTTGGAGGTGCTCTTTCTTTGATGCAAAGTCTTTTGCACACCATTCGTATGTACTTCTGATTTTTTTTCGGTCTTTCCCATACTCAAAAATGTAGGCGTATTCCGCTCCGTAAAAAATTCCAGTCAAGGTCAGTAGTTCGTTTATGGATTCGTCTGCGGATTTATCTTTGCATAGAACGGCAAGTGCACTTGCAAGAGTCTGTTCGCTTCGGACTTCCGCATCGCATTCGGCGAAGCCTATGGTGACTGCATTCGCGTCTTCCTGGGCCTCTTCATATTTGACAATATCCATGACGGACCATTGAAAACCTTGTCCGTAATTTCTGCGAAAGCGGATGCTTGTTTTTTTCCGATTTTTGAGTAAGTCCTTTATACCGTCCTTGGTGATGACTTCAAATAGATTTCTGTCGTCAGGGTGTACTGCTGGTGAATTTGCAAATTTTTGAATTAAGGTAAATGGATTTGTGTCTTCGGTGAGTAGCTGCCTTGTATCAGAAAGACGTTGGCTGTTGACTGAATAGACCTTGAAGGTATTTTCCTTGAAATTCAGGTAATAGACTGCTAGGTATTCGCTGCTGAAGCCGCTGATGATTTCCATGTTTTCTCGGTTCAAGTTCTGGAGCTTCTGCCTTTCGCTTTCGATGGAATCCACGTAGCTGAAACCGAATGTGATTGTTGATACGGAGCCATCGTTGTGTCGCGCAATGGCGTAAAGAGAAACATTAATCCACTTGTTCAATAGCGAGGACCGGTAAGTGAATGTCCGTTTGTCTTCTGTGGCGAAAATATGCTTTATTTTATCTGTATCGTCGAATTGCGAAAAGAAAATTTTTGCATCACCGACAATATCCTTGAGAAACGTATTTATGACGGTGTTGAAATCTTTTGTTTGACCGACCTCGGCTATGTTGTACCAAGGGGCGTTCTTGAGAACCATGATGAGATTTGTGTCGAGGTCTAGCGAAAATAAAGCGTAATAGTCCTCGTTCATCTTCTGCTGGAGCTTCTTGAGAATGATTTCTTGATTCTTGTTGGTGAAGCCGATGAGAATTTGATTTTCGTCCAAGGTGGCGATTTTCATTTCGTTCCACGTTGAAACCCCGTTGCTTAAAGTACGAAAGTCAACGGTGCAGGTCGGATTTGTCTCCAATTTTTGGAAAATGGTCTTGTAGCGCAGTTCGTTGCGCATTTTCTGCTTGTCCGGTTCAAAGATTTTTTTTGAAATAATTGCATCTACGGCTTCTCCAAATTTTTTGAAGTTTAAGCTTTGTTCGAACATATCTTTGTCCGCCTTGACCGTGATGTAGGAGTCGTTGAGTAAGTTTACTTTGTAGACGGTATTGTAATTTTTGACGAATCCTTCGATTATTTTTTCTGATTCTTTGACTTTGGCGAAAAGTTCTTTTTCGTAATGGACAAGCGTTGTTACATCGCGATGGACACCTTCGATGCGCAGTCCTTTTGTGTAGTGCGGGTTTTTGACGCCTCCGCAGCGGACTATGATTGTTCGTCCGTCCTTGTAATGCCATGGGTACTGAACTTCGGAATGGACGCCCAGCGCCATTTTATCAACGCTTTCGTGGACTTCCTTGTAATGTTCTTTGTCAATGTTGTCGTACCAGGCGCGGTAAACCTCTTCTGGTGTGGCCGGCCCCTTGACGTCGATGAGTTGCATCATCGCTTCGTCGCCGTACATTCTTGGTTCGGCTCCTTCGTCGAGTTCAAAGGCCCAGAGTCCAATTTTGGATTGTTTTAAGATGTCATGGGAAATGGGGAGAGCGCCCATGTTCGCATTCATGGTTTTGGCATCGTTGATATCAAAAATGACTCCGTCCCAACGTTCAATGGTTCCGTTTTTGCGTCGAGTGCAGTGTGCGTAATCGTGGAACCATCGGTAGCCCCATTTTGTCATCATGCGGTACTCCAGGTCGTAATCTAGGCCGTCCTTGTGCTGTTTTTTTGATTCTTTCAAATAGTCTAGAAGACGTTGTCTGTCGTCAGGGTGGACGGAGTCTATCCAGGTATCCATGGTATTTGAATATTCTTCGGCTTCATAACCGAGAATTTTTCGGAATGTCTCGTCATGAACGACTTTTGTAAGATTGTCATTTTCGTCAATTTCTATGAACCACTTTCCTGGGGCTATGATTTTGTCATTATTCATGTTCAAAAGACTCCATGCGCAAAAAAGTAAATTGTAAACTTTTTGAAAGGTGTACGTGATATATATACATATAATCCAAAGAAAAATGAAATTATGTAAACGAAAATTGAATAAAAAAGGTGTTTGCTGGGGATGTTTTATTACATTTTTTGTATGGAATATCATAAGGAGATTGTATGTCGATTTCTGAAATTGCGAAGAAATTTCATGCGGAGCATCGTGGCAACTGCGCCATGTCTGTTGCGTATGGCTTTGCTCGTGCGGCGGGCAAGAGCGAGGCTGAGGCAATGGAAGCTGCGGAAATGTTCCGCAACTTTGGCGGTGGACGCGCTCCGAACGGCACCTGTGGTGCGCTTTATGCCGCCAAAATGATGCAGCCGGACTATGCCGACGCCTTGGAGGATTTTTTCAAGCGCGGCGCGAAGGGCTGCTCTTTGTGCAAGGAAATTCGCCCGAATGCGGTGATTCCCTGTAATCGTTGCGTTGAACTTGCGGGCGAGGCACTTGACTTTCTGAACAAGTAGATGGCTTGTGCCTTGCACAAATTTTCTATATTTGGGCTGCAAAAGAGGTTCTTATGTCCATAATCGTAGTTGACTATAATGCTGGTAACTTGACTTCCGTGATGAACGCGCTTTCGCATCTTGGCGTCGATGCTGTTTCCAGCCGTGATCCGGAGGTGATTGCGAAGGCTTCGCGTCTGATTTTCCCGGGCGTGGGAGCGGCCGCTTCGGCTATGGAAACGCTGACTCGCACAGGGATTGGTGATGCCATCAAGACGGTGGTGAAGGCTGGAAATCCGGTGCTCGGTATTTGCATTGGTTGCCAGATTGTGCTCGACGAAAGCGAAGAGGACAGCGGCGTCAAGACGCTTGGACTGATTTCCGGACGCGCCGTGCGCTTCAAGGATGAATCTGGGCTTAAAATTCCGCACATGGGCTGGAACCAGGTGAACTTCACAAAGGAGCATCCGATTATGAAGGGCATCAAGAGCGGCTGTGACTTCTACTATGTGCATTCCTATTTTCCGCAGGTGCCTGCTGAGTACAGCTTCGCGGAAACGACCTACGGCTCCCAGACTTTTACAGGACTCATCGGCAAGGACAACCTTGTCGCCTCCCAGTTCCATCAGGAAAAGAGCGGCGAAGTGGGGCTTGCCATGATGAAGAACTTCTGTGAATGGAAGGTCTAGGGGAATTGCGGCGTTAAATCTGCGGAAGAAAGTAGACCGTAGGAAGTAGTTAGTAAACAGGGGAAATCTAGAATTGACCTTTAGCCTATTTTGAGGTTTTCAAAAGGGCTTTTTTTATAAATTGGTGGCCCAAATTAGGATTTTTATCCATTTTGGGCTTATACCTTGTTATGTTGTTTGTTGATCTTTAGTTCTTTTTGTACTGAAATCTCTCTTATCGGGCTGTTTGGTAGGCTCAAATGCTTCTTTTTTACTGTTTTGGGTCCCTTTAGATGTATATTTTTTTTGAAAGGTAAAAAATGATGTTAATTTGTTTGAAAAATGTAGGACCAAAATACGTTTTTTTGTCTTTTGGGCCACCATTTTGCTAAAATTCCATCTTTTGAGGCGAATAAATTGCGGTATGCAGTGTTGAAACCCGCTCAAACTCCGCGCGTCTCATATTCGCGAAAACGTCTTGTATTTGCCAAAAGCAGAAACCGATTGCTTCGTTGCTCCGTTCCCTGCCTGCCCGCTGTAGGCGGACTCGCAGTGACGCTGGTGCCGATAGCTGCGGCCACGCTTGCGTAGACATTGCCGAGGTGAACCCGTTATGCGCTTGCGCAATGACGAACAAGGCGAAAGCTGCGATAAAATGCTTGCATTTTTTCGGCTCACTGGATAAAGTCCGTGGCAAAACAAATTGCAAAAACAAAGACGAATGGATAAAACGCAATAAAATGGCTATAAGCAAAATGTTTATTCAATTAAAACGAAGAATGGCTGTTGTTGTGAGAATAAAGCGTCGGCCACAACTTGACGAGGCGAACGACGCAACCATGCTTGCATGTTTATGGCTGAGCCGTTAAGTTGGCGCTCGCGCAACGATGGGGAGGGGAGAGGCTAATGAACACAAGAGCTTTTATACGAAACTTACTCCTTTAGGAGTTTAGTTGAGTTATCCTCTTTGTGGAAGCTCTTAGTGTGAATTG
>JAZLIJ010000217.1:0-1055 GCA_045617325.1 Fibrobacter sp. | reverse complement strand
CTAAATTTTTTAAGTAAAAAATAGGTAGGAAGCATCGTTGGTTCGGGCTTACCTTCCGGGAAACCCGCTTACCTGTGAGTAAGGCGGTCATAGCTTCCGGATTCCGCAGATTATCCGGGGAATCCGTTCGGTATGTGGGGCAAAACCGATGAATGCACGGAATTGATTTTCTTCGGGCATATCGGTACATGCCCCGATCGTCGTCCGTCCGGGCCCGCGCCTCTACTGCCTCCTGCGTCCATGCGATTTCACCTCTCTCAGAATTTGTTATTTTAGGACGAATCATTCCGCCCTTATCTAAATATTATACCCTAAATTTCTGCATATGTCAAGAATTTGAAAAAATTTTTAAAGAAAATGAAAAAAAGGGTTGACAGAAGAGAAAGAGTGTGCTATAATAATCAAGCTGTCGCAAGAGAGCGTCGAAGAGGCGAGGGAAGCGGCAGGGCAATGGTCCTTGAAAATTGAACAACAACAAAATTGTACGAAGAAGAATAGGAATATTCGTTCTCGACAATTCCTTTAAAACAGAATCGAGAAGAACCTGTCTGGAAGGATAGGGGAACAAGATTTACTCTGAACAAGTAAAGAGCTAATCGAACCTGGTAAAAAGATTATAAAGGCGAAAGCCTTTTTAATACAAATTTATCGAGAGTTTGATCCTGGCTCAGGATGAACGCTGGCGGCGTGCTTAACACATTCAAGTCGAACGGACAAAAGACTTCGGTTTTTTGTCAGTGGCGGACGGGTGAGTAACGCGTGAATAACCTGCCTGTGTGTGGGGGATAACAGTTGGAAACGACTGCTAATACCGCATAACGTATATGTTCCGCATGGGATGTATACCAAAGATTTATTGCGCACAGATGGATTCGCGTCCGATTAGATAGTTGGTGAGGTAACGGCCCACCAAGTCGACGATCGGTAGCCGGACTGAGAGGTCGAACGGCCACATTGGAACTGAGAAACGGTCCAGACTCCTACGGGAGGCAGCAGTGGGGAATATTGGGCAATGGGCGAAAGCCTGACCCAGCGACGCCGCGTGAGGGAAGAAG
>JAZLIJ010000216.1:0-1096 GCA_045617325.1 Fibrobacter sp. | reverse complement strand
TAGTCGCTTGCGGGAAGCGTTGCCACAAAAGCCTGGCACTGCACTATCTCGCCAGTCCCTATGTCGATGTATCCCATCGTGTCACCGGTAAAGTCGAGGAAGAGTTTCTCGCCTCCGGCACGCATGTCTGCAAGGATGGTTGAGGGCGATTCTTTCTTAGCCTCCGTGTTCTGGTTGTAGTGGAAACGAAACTGGGTGAGGCTATAGTGGTCGTCGGGATGATCTCGGACGTACTCCTCCCACAGGAGTTTCAGCGTAACGTGCTTGCGCCACATCTCCTCCTGGAGATATGGAAGCAGTTCCTTGAATACCTCGAAACGCTTGTCGGTGTACGCTGGACTGCCGCCCTTGAGGCGATGCTCAAGAACGGGGTCGTCGAGTTTGATAAGCCCGTCTATGCCGAGTCCATCGGCAAGGGCCTTCTTCACGTAGTTGTTTACGGTCTCCTTGTTGATGCCGACGATTTCGGCTGCCTTGCGGTTGGAGACTCCATCCTTCTTCAGGAGCAGTAGTTGCTTAATCTGGCTCATTTCTTTTGTCTTTCCTGCCATAGTCGTATAATTGTATGTTAGAGTAGTTTCTACATACAAATAACGTGGAAAGAGCAGAAAAGTGAACGGCAATGCTCCGTTTTTTAGACGTGCGGCTGTCATTCACGGGAAAAAGTGAACGGATATGCTCCGTTTTTCGGTCGCAACCATCTTGATTGCAGCGACTTCCATTCTCCCGAGTGAACGGCAATGCTCCGTTTTCGGTGCGATTTTGGCATCTGAGACGCCACTCTCGCAACAGGTGAACGGCAATGCTCCGTTTTTTCGAGCGTTTTTCGGCGTTTTCGGCGATATTGAACGGATATGCTCCGTTTTTTAAGCCGTTTTTAAGCCGATTTTCGACTCAAAAGTGGGTGGATTGAACCGTCCCGAGTGGGTGGGAATGCTCCGTTTTCGCCATTTAGAATAGGCGAGTACGCAAGTAGATATGTTTTTTTATTAAAAAACCTTAATTATCAATTATCAATTATCAATTATCAATTAAAAAACAGAGTTTTTTCTTACCTTTGCAGATGCAATTACTTACTAACTTAAGACAAAATTCT
>JAZLIJ010000215.1:0-74112 GCA_045617325.1 Fibrobacter sp. | reverse complement strand
GCAAGCGAATCAAGCAATCGTAAACTTGTTTACGATTATTTGTGAGCGAAGCCATAGACGCTGCAAGCGTCCACCACGGCCGCGACTCTCGACCTACGCATTTGTGTTCATTGTTCATTGTTAATTGTTAATTGTTCCCTGTTCACTTTATTTATATTTCACCCATGAACTTCCTAGAAAACGAGCCGATGAGTAAGCACACCTCCTTCAAAGTCGGAGGGCCTGCGAAGTACTTTGCGAAAGTGGAATCCACAGACGAAATTGCGGAAGCGCTGCAATTTGCAAAAATGAACAACCTGCCCAGTTTTATCCTCGGCAAAGGCACAAACCTGCTCGTCGCGGATAGCGGCTACAACGGCGTCATCGTGCAGCTCGGAAAATCGTTTTCACAAGTAGAAAATCTCGGTGAAGGGAAATTCTGCGTCGGGGCGGCGACTCCACTCGCAAGGTTCGCCCGTACAAGCATTAACCAGGGCTTTGCCGGAATCCACAAACTTGCGGGAATCCCCGGGAGCCTTGGCGGTGCCATCTACATGAACGCAGGCGCCTACGGTCAAGAAATTTGCAATACCTGCGTAGAAGTCACCTCGCTTGATTTTAGCGGACAAATTCATACGCGAACTGCGGCTGATTGCAAATTCAGCTACCGCCACAGTTTGTTTCAGGAATTGGCATCCACGGCAGCCGCAGTCTCAGCAACTATCGCGACTGCATGCAACGCCACTGTTGCACACAGCATTTGCGGCGAAATCATCCTTTCCGCCACATTCCAGCTGACACCCGCAGCAAGTCTCGGCAAGACCGCATCCGACCTTGAAAACGAGATGCAAGAATGCATGGAAAAGCGTCGCAAGTCGCAACCGCTCTCCTTGCCGAACGCCGGTTCCACATTCAAACGCCTTGCCGCAGGCGCAACAGAAACTCCACAGCAAATCGCTCCAGGCTACTACATCGAGCAAGCCGGCCTCAAAGGATACCGCATCGGCGGCGCCGAAGTAAGCCAAGTCCACGCCAACTTCATCGTGAACGCGGACGCAGCAACCGCAGACGACATCAAGCAGCTCAGCGAATACATGCAAAAAAAAGTTGCAGACAAATTCAACATTCATCTGCAACGCGAAATCATTCTACTTGGCGAATTCTAAATTTACTTCACATACATATCGCCGACGCCCTTGATGCGCAAGACGGCGGGTTCACGCGGCAGAGCCATGTTGTTGCTGAGTTCACCCTTGCGCAACACGCGACCGTTCAAGTTGAACAGTACAAAGGAGCGCCCTTCCAAATCCGCAGGCACATTCAAGCGACCATTCTCCGCCACAATGCGTGCCGCAAAATCCATGCGATACGGAAGCGCATCCATCGCGTTACGCGCCACGAGGACATTTTTGATACTGGAAGAATAATAAATATCACCAAAACACCCACCTGTATGATCACAACTAGCTACACAACCGGACCCGTCGCCACAATCTGCAACATAAATATTCCGTCCAAAATTTCTTTTTGTTTTGGGAATCATCCCCTGTTCCATTTCTTTCACAATGGAATCCATTTTTTCATCCGAGATATCAAAATAGCCACACTTTTGAAAATGCTTTAATTCGTCAATAGCCACATCAACTACCGAATGAGTCGCATCCGATAATGCAATAAATTCATACGTAAAACAATCCCCATCGTAGACTTCAAATCCATGATCCCAAAAAAAATCTTCAAAAGTCCCGCAAGTGTTGCTTTCCAAAAAGAATATACTTGAGTCCAGGACTGAGCTACACACATCAGAAACACACCACCCATATTCCCCCTTATATGCCCTGGCAGATTTTTCACCACCCATATCCATGTACTTCATGCATTCCACGGAATCCTCGGCATTAAACCTGTAATCCGTATTGCCAATATCGTTCGGGAAAACAACGACTATTCCATCATCAATCGTCACTTCCGCCCATACGCATCCTGCAAGCACAAGCAATGCGCAAATCCACTTTTTCATATTCTACTCCTCCTTAAAGACAAGTTCCTGATGAACCGCAGTAGCAGTCGACTTCACCGGATTAAACTTATGAGTTCTAATTTGAGCATACTGATGCACCACCAGCTGGTAAGCCAAGAATCGACCATAAATTATCTTGTTATGATTCTGCCCTAGAATCAACATTGCATTAGGCGCAATAATCGTTCCTCGCCACGAGCCTGCCACATCAAAAGTTTCCGTTCCATAATAATATAATTTAAATCCTTTTGCAATAGAAAGCGAATCTGCATCGGGATTTTTCAAATTTCCATTCCATTTGATGTTATTGTTCACATGCATCACAGTCCTATAGCCAGGGTCAGTAAAGTAAATATCTGAATTTGCATCCAGTTGCAAATTGTCAACCACCATTTCCCCTGTAGAAATCAAAATCGTTCCTCCAGATTCCACCTTTAAACTTCTAAAAGACTCCCCATCATTCAAAACGTAAATTTCACCATTCCTTATCACAGTATCCTTGTTGGACAAATTTTCCTTAGGCAAGATATTGGGGATAGAAAACGGCCAGCGCCTGACATCTATAGGATATTCAAATTGACAAGAAGCCTTATCCTGCATCTCTGTTTCATAAAGGACTCCTGGCTGAACATAATAACGAATAGAGTTAGTCACTTTCGCTTCATTCCTCAACCATACCTTACCCTTGGAATACACATTTTCTACTGATACACCAACCCCCAAAATAACAGCAGAATTACTTTCCTGTTCAGAAGCAACATCACAGCCTTTCCTATACCCCAAACACACAACATGGTCATTCAATTTCAATAAATCAAACGCATAAAGAGCGATGTCATCAGGAATATCCAGCACGGAATCCGGAGCCACAGCTGGTGGAACATAATCGTACACATACGGGTCGGTCTCCCCAGCATCTACATATCCATTGCGGTTCAAATCCTCATCGCCATCTCCAATATCATCACCATCCGAATCAGGGTCATTTTCGGCACGTTTTCCATCCCCATCAACGTCAGCCCATACTTCTTGAATAACACCACGTATATACACATCTTTTGAATTAAATCGAGCATTTTCCCTAATCACATAGGAATGAATTTCTGTCTTGTCGTCAATACTATCCCCATCCGAATCGGGATATCGATAATCCGAATCAAACCTGTACTTTTCATCAAAATCCATAATACCGTCGCCATCGGTATCAGTATGGACATCGGGGTCTGTAAGAGCCACATCTGTAGGAATTTCAAATTCATAGAAATCAAGAAGTAGTACGCCCAAAACATCGTCAGACCAATCTCGCCACCCATTTGTTCCATAGTTCGTGGTATTAATAAAATGGAACTGCAATTCGCCCTTAGAATCAAGTCGATAGCCGTCAATAATCATCGCATGAGGACCGTTCCAGCCAGTGCATTCAAGAGCCATGCACTGACTCATATAAACGGGCTTGTTTGACTTCAACATGTTCTTCCACTTTTCAACGACCAAAGAACAATTCCATTCGCTCTCTCCACCGTTAAATTTATAGTAAACGCTTTCAACCTTTTCATAATCATCAATACTAACCATCGTCAACGAATCTAAATTTAGGGCATATTTTAGGCCATAATAAACCTCATGTCTATACCCCCCATTAGCCTCTCTCAACCTAAAAGCAGCCAACGCAGGGCCAAAATCGGGCTTCTTCTTTTTTTGACCCGTCACTAAATCCATCGTATCCGAATGAATTTTCACCTTCGCCATAATTTCATCCAAAGTCAAATCACCGTGCTTACCATCCTTGGTCGTGTAATAGTGATTCAATTCCTGAATGGTAATCGCCCAGCAACGAAAGCCTTCATCCGCATCGAAATCCCTTATGCCAGGACCAGCAGGAGAATGTATCGTATCCCAGCCAAACACATCTGCATATTCTCCCCAGCTAATATTCAAAAGCCTCGTATCCTTGCGACCATTCGAAGAAACAATTGTATCATTCGGTGCGCCAATTCGCACATATTCTACATACTGGCTTGCCTCTAAAGAATTCTTGATACGGATGACATAGCCAGCAAACCAACGCACCGCATTTTCAATTGGATTTGAAGAATTTCGCCCAACCACTAATTTGGGTCTCTCTGGAATCGGCTTGAACGTTTTTTCTGAATTTGCAGATTGTACAATCCACAGATAATCCCCGGCAGGCAAGTCAACATCGGCAACTCTCATTGTATAGGTATTCTGATAAATCAAGCTGGAGTCCTTTGCAGACAAAATGAGCAACCGATACCGATCCGCATACGGAACCTGATTCCACACAAAGCGCATCGGCTGCGACTTTTCTAAGGCGACTCTAGTCCCGCTCGGCAGCGCATACGGAGTCGCATCAGGCAAATATTCCTCATAGGTTTCGCTATCATATTCCGAATAGACCTGCCACGCATAAGAATGGAATTCGTTCAAATCAGAACGCGCGTAAAATAGTCCATTTCCATCGGGAACAAAGCCAAAAACATTCTCGCCAAAATCCTTTACAAAATCAGATGCATCGCTCCATACGCCATTCTCATGGGCAACAGAAGCCAATTGACCAGAGGCCCCCCAAGCGATATAATCAACCGGAGTATTTCCGTATTCCATCAAAAGTTCACCCGATTTACCTTTCGTAACCTTCCCCGGAAGCGAGTCCAAATACACGCGAACTTTCTCGTCCACACCAAGGGAGCTTCTTAAAGCACGGACTCTCTGATTCCTTGTATCACGAAAATACAGAGAATCTATTGAGACACTTCGATTTCCGAGATTTTTCACATCAACAAAAGCCAAGGCGGCACCGTCACTATCGGGCCTAAATGCGGTAAATTTGACTTCAATACGAGCCGGTTCAGCAACAATAGGTTCGCTACCATACACAAGACCATCATCCACGTACAAGGCAATATTTTCGGCACGTGTAAAGGAAGACGATTGAGGTTTACCAAAATCTAGACTTTTATTTCGAGCAGACCAGTCGCTATAATGAATGCCAGCACTATAGCCACCTTGGTCTGGAAAAATCCCAGAAGGAACACCCTCCATCGCAAATTCTACACACGCATTCGCGGAATCTATCTCATGTAGACTTACACGGGTATTCCCTACATAATAATTATCAACGACAATGTTTTTCCCAGGAGACTTTTGCAGGCAATATTTCAAAACAGCATTCTGCAAAGGGCCATTTGGATTATTTATCCTAAACCGTAATACCAGAAGATTGTTAGAAGAAAGCTGTTCGTCAAGGGTTTCAACAAATAAGTCGCCAGCAAAGAGATTCGCAAAGGCAAAGAGAACCAAGAATATTATTTTATACATGGCTCGCAATATATATATATATACATTCCGTCAACCCGTACAAAACAGATTTACAGTTATTTTACTAGAAATTCAAGATCTTCCTTCGTCCGCAATCTTTTTCGGCACCGGGTCAAACTTGTTCAAAAGTTTGCAAATCAACGCGTAAACGGTTCCGCCGACAATTCCCCCAAGGGTATCGGCGACAAGGTCAAATGCGTCACAGCTGCGGCCCTCGACAAAACGCTGATGGAATTCATCGGTGCAGCCGTAGGCAAGCGTCAAGCCAGTAACAACCAGAACGCGGAGCCATTGGCGTTTGGACCAATCCGTACGCGTCCACCACATCGAAAAGCAACCGCACAATGTGGCGTATTCGCAAAAGTGCGCCAGCTTATCCCACACATAAGGGAGACCGCTCAATTCTTCTGCCGTCATCGAGGAAAGCTTAAAGATAATCGCCATGCAGAGAATTGCAGGAACAGTGCGGAAGAACGGGTACTTGTTAAAGAGAGATTCGAACATGGAAAGTGGTTAGTGATTAGTGGTTGGTAAACAGAAAAAAGTTAGGCGCTACGAGCGGTTATAATGCGCCGCAAAAGATAGTAAAAAACAGGAAGAAGCAGAACCGTTCCTATAAAATGCGAAAACCAGCTTAGTTCAACTTGCAACACGCATTTTCCGCAACACGCCCCATCCACAATCCACAAACAATTTTCTATCACATTGCCATTTTCGCCGCTAATTGCTATTTTTACCGCGTAAATTTTTAGCCCGTCTGGGCACGAACCCTAACAAGGAACAAACAATGGCAAATAAAGTCTACAACTTCAGCGCAGGCCCGTCTGTCCTGCCGGAACAAGCACTCAAAGAAGCATCTGCTGCCTGCATCGATTATGCAAACTCTGGTATCAGTATCCTTTCAATGAGTCACCGTTCAAAGCCCATTGAAAACATGTTCGCCGAAACCGAACAGTTCCTCCGCGACCTCATGGGCATCCCCGAGAACTACGACATCGTGTTCCTCGGCGGCGGCTGCTCCCTCCTGTTCTGCATGGTCCCGATGAACCTGCTTGGCCAGAACGAAACTGCCGACTACACCGACACTGGCGTGTGGGCTTCGAAGGCTCTCAAGGAAGCAAAGCTTTTCGGTAACGTGAATGTCGCTTGCTCCACGAAGGCCGACGTGTACAACCACATCGACAAGAATCTCAAGCTGAGCGACAACGCGAAGTACCTCCACATTACCGCGAACAACACCATCTACGGTACGGAATGGCACAACTTCCCGAAGCCAAAGTCCGGCTTCCTCGTTGCAGACATGAGTTCCGACTTCCTCGCCCGCAAGGTGAACGTCTCTGACTTCGGCATGATCTACGGCGGCGCCCAGAAGAACATCTCCTGCGCTGGTGTCACCGTTTCCATCATCCGCAAGGACCTCCTCGGGCATGTTGACCGCACTATTCCGACTATGCTCAACTTCCAGACCCACATCGACGGCCAGAACATGTTCAATACTCCTCCGGTATTCGCCGTGTACACCATGAACCGCACCCTCAAGTGGTTGAAGGACATGGGCGGTGTTGAAGCCATCGAAAAGATCAACCGCGAAAAGGCAGCACTTCTCTACAGCGCCATCGACAACTCCAAGGTGTTCGTCGGTACCGCCGCCAAGGAAGACCGCTCCCTCATGAACGTTCCGTTCGTCTTCAAGAAGGACGTCGTGTCCGACGAAAAGAACGACGAAATGTCCAAGGACTTCATCGAATTTGCAAAGGCCCGCGGCCTCGTCCAGATCAAGGGTCACCGTTCTGTTGGCGGCTTCCGCGCCTCCATCTACAACGCTATGCCAATCGAAGGCGTCCAGGCCCTCGTCGACTGCATGGCCGACTACGAAAAGAAAGTTCTTGGTTAATCCAAGAACTTGGACTTGAGCGAAGCGAAAGTCCAACGTTCAAAGGTTAATCCAAGAACTTGGACTTGAGCGAAGCGAAAGTCCAACTTTCGAAGGCTAATTAGCCACGCGACTTTTCGCAAAGCATTTAAAATCCCGGTGCGATTTTGCATCGGGATTTTTTTGCGGCACCATCCTCATTCTTTTTGCAAATTTATCTATATTAGACAAGTTAAACACTTTTCCTTTTCAAAGAGATTACCATGAAAAAGGCCATCCTACTCACCAGTGCGGCACTGCTGCTCGCAGCCTGCGGCGATTCGACCTCCAGTTCCGGCGATGACCTGGGCAGCAAAATGATTAGCGCATCCGCTGTCCACATCGACGAGACAAACAAGACCATCGACATGACTCTCCCGATGTGCAAGTACATTGGCGGCGAGGCGGTCTTTAGCGAAACCGCCTCCGGCCCTATGCCCTACACCATCAGCAACGGAACGCTCAACATCAATGGCGAATCCGTGGGCAAAGGATCCTACCAATCCATCATCGGCACGTGGGAGCCCGACTTGGGCAATTCGTCTCTTGCAGAAATGGGCTTTAAGACGTACCTGGATATCGGTCCTAACAACTTCGACATACTCATCAACGCAGACGAGGTCTGCATGGCGGAGATAATAGTCGCAAGCATGCCGGAAGAGGAAGATGACGACATGATTATCAAGAGCAAGAGTTGCAACAAGATTGTCGTAGCCTCGCAATCGATGCCCGCGCTAGAAATGACGGTCACCTCAAAATTCGATTTTCCGAACATTTCCGTGAGCATGTCCATGCTCTCCTACTCCTGCGACATGACCATGTCCTTTGGACAGGCTACAAAGAACAACTGCACTGTAGAAAATCTCAGGAACGGAAATTTTGACGAGTCAGGAATGTTCTTTGTTTCGCAGTCCACCTCCAAGGACTGCGAGATGTTCGGCTTTGGAGAAGAAGCCGCCTTCGCAAAAAAAGCCGCTCGCAAATTATCCCAAAAAATCAGATCATTCCCCCGTTCTTGATTCATAGAAAGCGCGAACAGCACAGAAATAATTTCTCTATCAATATGACAAAAGCTCCGGTAAAAATACCGGAGCTTTTTATTTTGAACTTTTTGTTTTTCATTCACCCATGTTGGCAACGCAACGGACGTACAAACCTTTTTGATCGCTTTCGTCCGTGCGGTTGATGCTTCGGACAGCACGCCTAAACTCCCAGGATCGACCAGTGCCCTTCACAATCGAGGCGGAAGACCAGTAATGTCCTGTAGTAGCGGCATCGCAGTATTCATCCCAATCACGACAACCGCCTTGTCCTAAGTTGTCCCAGTCAAGTTGAGCCCTGTCTCTTTGAAAATCTCTCCATTCGCCATCATCAGGAAGATGCCAACCTTCCGGGCAAGCTTTCAGGGCCTCTTCATGCTTGTAGAAACGGCCAAACTTGATGCAATAAGCGGAATCCTCCATGAAGCACTGCTTTGCAGAAGAAAGGCTGTATGCCAAATTCGCACGCATCCACAGTTTGCCAGCCTTCATTTCAACCTTGTACTTTTTGCCATCGCGTTCGTCCGTCATCAGCATGTCGTTCTTATCGACACCTTTTTCGGCAAGGAAATCGCGTTCGCCAACGCAGCGAATCAGCACGGCATCGTTTTCATCGAGTTCCACAAGCTTGACCTCGCCGCGTTTGGCATCAATACGCATAGCCTGCATTCCGACTCCAGCAACAGCAAAGTAAGCCAAGTCATTTGTGGAATTTTTAAGAATTTCATCGCCACCATCATAGTAACCGGTCGATGAACCGACAAAGGACTTCATATTCTGCACTCTGCGAGGAACTCCGAAACGGTCCCTGATGAAATTATCCCACTCGATAGCGCCAGGAAGATGCGTCCCTTCGGGGCAAGAACGTTCCCACATATCACTCACGTAATAGGAGGCGTCGTTATCATCGGAATAGAGGGCATTGTCCTTGAAATCCAAGTTTTCTTCAAACCAGTTTAAGGATTCAGAGGGTTTCATCTTATACGACCGACCGTCCCTGAAATCTTTCAAGTCCATAGCGTGGCACTCAAAAGCCACAAAAAGCAAAATAAAAAAGGCAACCTTCACATGCCCATCCACAGCCAACATAATACCTCAATCATCGTTAGTCGGTTTTAACCCCGTCCATTAGAAATATACATCCGTATTTTCCAATAAATGTTACAATTTTCTTTCATAGCGTAAAAAACACGCCCAAAGACCCCGGAACGGCCCAAAAAGAAACATTTTTACACACTTTTTCGTGAATTTTCAGGACAGCCAAGCTCGCACCCGCCCCGACAAGAGCCCCGACAAGCACATCCGAGGGATAATGTTTGCCTGCGGCAATGCGCAAAACGCCTACCAGCCCAGCTAATGACATCGAAGATGCCCAAACAAGCGACTTGTAGGGGGAATTTGGGTAAATTTTCGAATAAAAAGCCCCTGTAAAGGTAGCGACTGTAAAAGCAGAAGCCGCATGCCCCGAGAAAAAACTGCCAAAGGCCTCACCTTCGGCGTCTTTCGCCTTTTCGGCACCATCCCCGCTTTCAGCGTACATATAGGGGCGCGGCCAAACCTTGAGCGACCGTACCGCCAGGTTAATCCCACTTTGAAGCGACAGCGCCTGCACAAACATCAGGGAAAAGGCGCCAAATTCGCTTGCAGCCATGTCACCACGATATACGGACACACCAGCCCAAGCGACAGGCAACAAGGCCAGTCCTCTAGCATATCGACAAGCCACATCGGCAGCTTCGCTATAGCGTCCGGCAAAGCGTCTGTCCCAGGGCAAAAGTTCCGAACGCGGTTTTATCTCCTTTTCCACATCCATGTTCGAATACAGGTACTGCCCTGCAACCGCGACCAAGGTCGTCCCCAAGGTCAGAGGCAAGTCCAGCGACCACGACGCATGAAAGCGTTCCATCTGGACAATCTCCGCATTTGCAACATCGGCAGCATGGGCGGCGCAGGCAAGCACCAACCACATTTTTACCGAGAAAAGACTCAATTTACGCAAAGCCCGCGTCATAAATCGCAAAGTAATAAATTATATTGGATTCAACAATCTTCTATACGGCAAGCATAGTGACTACATTGAATCAAAACCACGAGCCAATCGTTCCTAGCATGGATTTGTTCAGCGCCATCTCCGATGAAATGCGCCTCAAGATTCTTCTGCTCCTGGATCAGTCGGAATTCACGGTCAACGAAATCAAGGACATTTTAGATATTCACCAGAGTAACGCCAGTCGCCACTTGGCAAAGCTCTTTTCCTGCGGACTTGTGAAAGACAGGCGCGATGGCATCAAGGCCTACTACCGTTTAAGCGAAGATTTATACATGAGCGCGCGCCTTCTGCAAACCATCCGTGAGGCTTACGAGCAGCTACAGGACTGCGACATTCTGAAATGCCGCGCAGCGCAGGCCCTGGAGGAACGCACAGACAAGACGAAGGGGCAAATCCACAAATTGGACCAGGCGGGAGGAAGCCTCAAGGCGCAAATCAGCCTTTTCAGCAAGTTAATGCAGCAGTTCGAGAACGCGGTCGATATCGGCTGTGGCGAAGGCGGCGACCTCTCGCTGATGCTAGCCAACCGCTGCAAGAACGTCACCTCGCTCGACTGCGACCCCAAGGTCATCAACAACTTTCAACAGATTCTGAAGCAGAAAGGCATCGAGAATATAACGCCCAAAGTCGCTGACATGACGCAGACGGGGCTCCCGGAAAATTACGCCGACCTTGTGCTGATGAGCCAGGTCCTGCACCATGCGACGGACCCGCGGCTGGCACTCAAAGAAGCCATCCGCATATTGAAGCACGGAGGAACACTTGCACTACTAGACTTGGCACAGCACAAGGAGGAATCCTTCCGCACGACGCATGGGCACATTTGGCTCGGTTTCGACCGCAACCAGCTTGAATTTTTCGTCAAGGAATTTAACTGCAAGATTATCGAAAGCGAAATCATCCCGAGCGAAAACGAGGTCGATAAGAAGCTCCCTGTCATCTGCATGATTATAGAGAAGCTGTAAGTCCACCACTCTAAACGCAGCCTTGTATCCTATCGCCTCAATCACCCTAGAGGGTGCTGGACGACCGATAGGGACCATGACAGTAGTGAATTATGAAGTATGAGTTATGAAGTATGAGATTGATTGCAGCATGATAGAGAGAAAACGGGGAAAAAGTTGCATTTAAAGCCTCCATTAGCACCTTACTTAAACAGAGCCTCTTAGTTTTAGCCCTATAAATTCACATTTTCATGCTCTTTTTTGAATGGACGCCCTTGTTTTTTTTCTGTAAAACAAATATTTTTCTTTTATGGAATCTTGAAACCTGTGTCAAAAGACCAGAATCTGCTCTAGATTTCCTTGTAGAGGTATGTAAAAGGAGAATCTTATGGGAAAAGCTATCAAACTTATAGTCATTGCCGCTGTTTGCATCATTTCGGCATTCGGTATTTTCAGCTTAGTGAAAAATGCGAAAATTGACGAAAATACGGTTGACTAACAGCAGCATCTAACGGGAACTTTTACTGCCGCGACGGGTATTCCGTAGCGGTATTTTTATATATTGCTCGCATGAATTTTCTTAACAAGAAACCAGCCTTCTTTGCGGCTATGGCCGTACTTTTTTTCGCAATCCTGCTGATAGTCTTCCGCGGATTTGCCTTTGACTCAAACCAGCTCATGCTCAACAGTGATCAGCTGAACGGCATCGGCAGCCGCATTTTACGCGCTGAAAACGTCGTACTCACCGAATGGGACGACAGTCGCCTAGGCGGAATTCCCACAGTGGACGCGCTCTTCGCTGACGCTTATCATCCGTTGGTATGGACGCAATTCCTCATGGATCCTGCACGCGCTGTAGGCTTCAAGTTCATTCTGACCATCCTAGTCGCCTTCATGAGCGCCATGCTCCTCGCCTGGAACCTGACGGGCAACAAATGGTGGGGAGCCCTTCTCGGATTCCTCTACGCATTCTCACCCGAGTATTTCACTTATATCTATGGCGGACATGACGGCAAGATGATGGTATTCGCGATAGCGCCGCTCGCCCTCCTCGCCATCCGTAAGATAATCCTCAACGGCAGTATTCCCTATATGATTGTGCTTGCCCTGAGCATCACTTGGATGATTCTCGGCAGCCACTTGCAACTGACGTACCTGTTCCTTTGGGGAGCCGGGTTCTACACGATTTACGAAGTGGCAATCCACTGCGACGGCTTAGCCACCCGCGGTAAGCGCATCGGGCTTGCAGCGGCAGGGCTCGCCTTCGGACTTGCGCTCAGTAGCTTCCAGCTGGTGCCCCCGTACCTTTATACGACGACACAATCCGTGCGCGGCGAAGGCGAACACACCAACTACGGTCACGCGGTCAGCTGGTCTTTGCACCAGGAAGAAATGGCGCAGATGCTTATTCCTGGCTTTGTCGGTGTCGATGTCTACGAGCAAGACGAAAAGACTGGCGGACTCAACGGTAGTTCGTTCGTGAGTTTCTCTCCCGAAGAATACCGTAAGATGGCGGAGGCAGGCAGCAATGGTAGCCCGTTCTACTGGGGGCACAACTCTTTCAAGCTCGACCACAACTACGCAGGCGCCCTCCTCACCTTCCTCGGCTTCCTCTGTCTGTTTATCCCCGGCTACAGACGCTGGGCGACATTCTGGGGAATGGGCGCTGTTGTAGCACTTAGCTACGGCATGGGCGACCACTCTCCGCTCTTCAAGCTTTGGTACAATATTCTCCCCGGTGTCAAAAATTTCCGCGCACCTGGAATGGCCCTGTTCTGGCTTCCGCTCATCCTTGTAATGATGGCGTCCCCGGTTCTTGCGACACTTTCTGCAAATAATGATTCCTCAAATCAGAAGCAAACATTCCGTGTACTGATGCATGGTACAGTCATGTTCATCATTTTGCTTTTACTTGTCGTCATTGCCAGATTCCACTGGACACTTTTCATAGGTCCCGTGGGGCTTGTCGTCGTCTTGCTTTACGCAATCGCATGCCTTGGTGTCATGAGCCTTGACGACCAGGGGAAGACATTCACCAAGGACAACTTCATTGAAGCGTTCAAGGAAAAATTGCCAGGCACACCACGGCCGATTCAGGTTTGTATTTTAATCGGTTTCGCATTCATTGGTGTATTCCTTGCCAGTGGCCAGAAACTTCTTGAAAACGCAGTCACGGCGCCCTACTTCAAGCCGCTGAACGAAATCACCATGAACATGACCGCAGGGAAAATCATTCCTAGTTTCATCTTGGTGCTAGTCATTGTGGCATGTACATGGCTTGTATTCAAGTGGAAAAATTCCATCGCCATGAAGGCTCTTATTCTCACCATCGTAGCAGGCATCGAACTGTTCTTCATCAACGGTGCATTTATCCAGAACGTCCCCGCCAAGGAATACCTGCAGCCGACCAATCCAGTCGTCAAGGCGATCAAGACGCCCTACGCAGCAGATTCGCTGAATACGCCGCGTATACTCGCCATTTCCAGAAGCAAGGCTCTCGGAGCAAACGCATTCCCGCAGTACAATCTTCGCAATGCGGATGGATTCCACGACAACGAGCTAGCCAGCTACCGTGAATTCCGCGGTGGACAGCAGAACGCCAACTACCTGATGAACATTAACAACCAGGATGCAGCGCACCCGTTCCTCGACCTGATGAACATTGGCGCCATCATTTTCGACACCCCGCGCGGCACAACGTACATGCCGATAAATACGGCCATGGGCGAAGCCTACATCTACGGTGAAGCAGTCACCATGGACGATAACCATGCCATCGACACGCTGAAGAACGGCTTTGAATACCGCAACAAGGTCATTCTCTCCGAAGCCCCCGCCAATGCGGGCGAAGGTGGCGTCGCGCAGGGAAAGGCAACACTGGTCGAACGTCCGAAAATGGACACGCAGGTGTTCAAGGTGGAAAGCGACCGCGCAGGATTCATGGTCGTAGCAGGCAACTACCACCCCTACTGGCAGGCGACTGTCAATGGTACACCGGCCAAAATCTACAAGGCTTTCGGCACACTCCGCGCTGTAGAAATTCCCAAGGGTACTTCGGAAGTCCGTATGGAGTTCCGCTCCAAGCCGTTCCATGCCTGCTTAAAGGTGAGCCTTGCCGCTGCAATTCTCCTCATCGGTATAGGAGTCGGTTCTACAGCCTTGAAGAAAAAAGCCGCATAAAAGCGACTAGAAGCTGTTGCAACTTGTGACTAGCGACAAGCGATAAAAAAGCGGTTTGTCCACTTGAGGTTGGCGAGCCGCTTTTTTGTTCACTGCATCATTTTTTTGCACACAGCAGCATCCAAAAGATTCCAGCGCATGCGCAATTGCAAGAGCAACTACAAGCAGCAAAAAATGCCAAAACACAAACTTGAATATCGGGAAGTGCTCCATAAAAAAAATTTCGCCCGATTGATGCGGGGCGAAATTTTTCATTTTCAGCAATCGCAGTAGACTTCAGCGTTTTCACCTCCGAGAAGTCCAAGCATCTCGTTTCGGCACACAGCCTACTATCTACTTCCTACGGTCTACTATTCACTTCGTCTTCGAGAAGAGAACATCAACAACACCCTTGGCAAAGGCATCGGCATCAGCGCTGACACTTTCGGCGCTTTTGTTCAAGGAAACACCCTGGTCTTCCTTCAAGGCGACAATCAACTTGGCAATGCAATATTCGTTATAATTCACTTCCTTCCAATAATCATCAAAGACAAATTCATCCCTAGAGTACTTATCAACAAGGAATTCTTCATGGGCTGCTCTGCAATCGCTTTCATTGAACGCATAGCGGAACTTGTAGGAGATGTCGCAAGAGTAGGCTAGCGAATCGCCCTTGAAGGAGACGTTCAAGCGGCCATTGGATTCGCTGATTTCATCCATGCGGATTTTTACGAGTCCGTTGTACAAAGTCATCTCGTTGCAAGTGGCGACGCGGATATCGCGCAACATCTGCTTTTCGTCAATAACTGTATCGCGCTTCGGTTTAAACGACATGTAGAAATTAGTCAGTACAGAATCAGCCTCTTCGAGAGCAGCATTTTCAGAACGGAACTGAGCAAAGACATCCTTCATGAAGCAACTGCCGCTGTAGCTGAACGCATACGTCAGCATACCGTCAGAGGAAAAAATCAGCGCATTTTCAATGGGATTCTTGGCATAATCCGGATCAGTCCAGTTACCAACAGGGAACTTGGAACCATTGAACGTAAACTTTTCAATGTCGTTTTCGGAATAGCGCAAAACCGCCGTTTTCTTGGTCAAGTAAGACGAAAGCGTATCGGCTTCGCCATCCTTTTTCCAGACCAGATTCCCAAGCGAGCCCTCTTCGCAAACAGGACGCTTGATAATCATGGTGGAATCCTTGGACTTGTAGACATACTGAGCCTTGGACAGGACAACATCAAAGGTATCCGTCAAATCAAATCCCTCTGATATCGGATTATAGTCATCATCGCTGCTGCAAGAGACAAGGCACATACCGGCAGCACAAAGCCCTAATGCAAAAACTTTTTTCATGGAAAAAATCATAAAAATCTCCTTTTGAAATAAACTTACAAAATCAAACTCTTTTTTTCAAGGAAAACCTTAATGATGGTGATGTTCACAGCATCCGCCATGCAGGTGGTCGTGGCTTCCTAGCACGCGATGAGGTACCCCGTGAGCAATCAAATCCACCTCGCAGCCGTATGTGCTGTGCAGCATTTCCTCGGTAAGCGAAGCACCTTCGTGATAATGCACTGAATGGTTGACGCACACGACACTTTTCACCTTGTGCGAAAGAGCCATCAAATCGTGAGTGACAATTGCAATCGTCATGTTCTCGCTGAATTCCGCAAGCAAGTTGTACAGCGATTCCAGACCGGCGACATCGATGTTGTTGGAAGGCTCGTCCAAAAAGAGGATTTTCGGCTTGCACACGAGGGAACGCGCAATCAGCACGCGCTGACGTTCGCCACCGCTCAATTCGCCAAGGCGCCTGTCGAGATTGTTGCGGAATTTCACCCGTTCTAGAGCCTCTTTCACCTCGACAGATTTCGGAGAAAGCCCGAGCTTTCCCAACGCGACGCACTCACCCACAGTGATGGGAAAATCAAGATTCTTGTTCGTATTCTGCGGCACGTAGCCCACCGCAACTTTCCGCGTAGGAACCTTTTCGCCAAAGAGCCGAACATCGCCAGCGGTCGGTTTCAAGAGGCCGACCATCAGTCGCATCAACGTCGATTTGCCGCCACCGTTCGGGCCGATAATAGCGACAAAATCGTTCTCCTCGATGCCGAGATTGACATCGGTAAGGACCTGATTTCGGTTATAGCCGAACGAAAGATTCTTGATTTCTATTGCGTACATTATTTCTTGCCAGACCTGACGATAGCGTCTATCAGTTTTTCGATATTTCCAAGATAGTCAGCAGAAAGCGGATCCGTTTCGACAATCACGGCATTCAGTTCCTTTGCAATAACACCGGCGGCACGCTTGCTGAACTGCGGCTGGACAAAAACAATTTTCACATGGTGCTCGCGCCCTTCGGAAATCAGCCTTTGCAAATCCTTCGGCTTCGGCTCCTTGCCCTCGACTTCAACAGTCAACTGCTGCATTCCGTAATCCCTTGCGAAATAGCCGTACGCCGGATGGAACACAATGAACGTTCTCGCCTCTTGCGGAAGTTTCGCAATGTTCGCTTCTAGTTTTTGAGAAAGCAGAGAAACACGCGCATCCAGTTTTTCCCAATTTTTTTCATAATAAGCGCAGCCTGCAACATCCATTTCGCAAAGCGAATTTTCGATGCTTGCTGCAATATTCTTCACCTGCGCAGGTGATGTCCAAATATGCGAATCAAGGTCGCCGTGATGATGTTCGTGGCCATGTTCACCATGATGTTCATGCTCCTCATGATGTTCATGCTCACCATGATGTTCGTGTTCTTCTTCCTTGAGCCACTGCACATTCTTCGATATACTCTTCACAGCAACATTTTTGTTGACGCCCATGAAACGCGGAAGCCAGGCCTTGTCCATTCCGGAGTAATCCGAGAAATAAACCGACGCACGAGAGAATTCTTTCAACACGGCGGGCTTCGGCTCATAGGTATGCGGATCAGCGCCCGGCGGAAGCATCGATACGACATCTACGCGGTCGCCGCCAATTTCCCTTACGATGTTCGCATACGGCTGCAAGGAAACAGCCACAACCATTTTCTTTGCATTGCCCGCCAAAAGAAGCGAACTTGTCAACAACACCAGCGCGCAAACTAAACGACAACAAGAAAAATTTTTCAAACTAAAATCTCCCATCGAAAAATGCATCAAAATCGATTTCGCTCACATTTTCCACAACAAATTCGGGCTTGACATCAAGCTTGTCCAAATCGGAGCGCTTGGTTTCACCACAGAGCGGCAATACGAAGCGGCAGCCCGAGCGTTTCGCAAGTTCAAAGTCCGTATAGAGGCGGTCGCCCACGAAGAGGACCTCCTCAGGCGCAAACTGTTCAAAGACACCTGCGAGCATGGCCGGGTTCGGCTTTCCAAAACTCTTTTCCGGTTCGACGCCATACGCCGTCTTGAGAAGCGCCATGAAACTTCCGATATCGGGAACTGGGCCGCGCTCGTCGGGGCAGACAAAGTCCGTATGCGTCACCCAGAACGGAATGCCGCGTTGCACCCTGAAACTGAGTTCGCAAAGTTCGCGGTAGTCGAAGCTGTTGTGGTACGCCACAAGCACCAGTTCCGTTTCGGCAACGGACGGACGCAAATTGAGGCTCGGATCCTGCGCCGCGAACCACTCGTAGACTTCCGGATTCGCAAAGAAGAAGACGTTCTTGATTCCTCTCCTGTGAATGTCGGCAAGCGACAAATACAATGCGGAGATGATGGAATCCTTCGCAAGCGGAAGCCCCATGCACTTTAGGCGATTTTCGTAGAACACCGGCGACTTGCTCGTATTGTTGCTCAAGTAGTAAACAGGGACGCGCTTTGCCACGCGATTCACCGCCTGCACAGCACCCGGATAGGGGCGCCCGCTCAAGTAAAGGGTGCCATCCAAGTCAAATACGACTGCTTTTACCGGTTTGTGAAAAGTCATAGCGTAAAGATAGTAAAATAGAGTACTGCATAACTAGGGTGGATTGCGGCGAACGGTCGGGAACAGCGGGATTGCCACGAACAGTTGAATTCGAACGTAAACGGAGGAATTGCCGCAAGCAGGGGCGCAGCAAGGGGTTTTCAGGGGACAGAGGAGCGAATTTAAGCAAAACAGGTCACTAAAAGCGGAATTTTGACTCATTTAGTGACCTTTTTGTTAATTTATACATATTCAACAAAAGGCTAAGTGGGATTTTAATGCCAAGATTGAACAGGAAAAGGTCACCAAACAGCCTTTTTTTGTATCTTTGGTGACCTCAAATTCAATTTTCCTCCGTCATACTCTTTAATTTGTACATAAAAAAGGTCACTAAACCTTTTTTTCCCGTTCCTTTGGTGACCTATTTTGCGATTTTAGGACTTTTAATCCCACACATCGTTTTCTATCTTGCGGGGCATGAAAACTCCCGATAGCCGTTTTTACAGTCCGCTTCTCGCCAAGGGGACTATCACCCTGGACGAAAATGAAAGTAGCCACGCCGTCCGCGTCTGCCGTGCCGCCGTGGGCGACATTTTGCAACTCTGCGACGGTCTTGGGCATTACGCCGATGCAAAGATTACGAAGGCCGACGCCAAGGCCTGCGAAGTCGAAATTGACGAAATCGAAAATGTAAGCGTACCGCGTCCGCACGTGAACCTCGCCATTGCCTGCCTCAAGGACGACGCACTCGAAGAAGTCGTCTTTCATGCGGCGCAGACCGAAACGGACAGCATCATCTTTTTGCGCACGGACTATTCGCAGGAACCGAAGAATTCCGACTTGCACAAGCTGGTGCGCCGTTCCGAGCTGAAAAGCCTCGTGAGCCTCAAGCAGTCGAAGAAGCCGTGGATGACGCGCATCGAGGGGCCGATTGAATTTGACAAGTGGCTCAAGAGCTACAGCGGCGACATGATTCTCTGCAACATCGATGGAGAGCGTAGTGTTGGCTTGAGCGGCAGCGCGGACACACCCGTTACTTTGCTTGTAGGACCCGAAGGCGGTTTTTCGCCGCGGGAAATTGAGGCGGTCAAAGCGTACAAGAACGGAAAAGTTCACCTGCTGAATCTCGGCAACACGCGCCTCCGAGCGCGCACAGCGGCAATCATCGCGCTCGGGAAAATTTTATAGACAAAGTCTTGATGCAAAAAGAAAAAGAGCCTTGAAGGGCTCTTTTTCTTTAAGCGGCGGTTTATGGATGCAAAAGACGCCATTTGCGGTTGTCGTGGACGCGGTTTAAACGATGCTATTTGCGGCTGTTCTCAACAAGGCTATCGCAACAGCAACTGTATAGGAGAGGCACAACGCGGAAACCAGCAACTTCTGCTGTTTAACGCCGGCTGTTTGTTGATGTTGCAACCGCAGTTTAACTGACGCTGTTTGTTGCAGTTCGCTGTTGTCGCGACAAATAAATTCTTTTATATGCAAAAGGCGATCCCATCAGGGACCGCCTAAACTTTTGCAATTAGAACATCAGCAGCGATTACAGCTTGACCTGCACCTTTTCGCGCATAGCCATCACGACAGCCTTAGCCTCTTCGACAGTATCGCGACGGGCAAGGAGAACGCCCATGCGGCGATGCCCATTGAGTTCCGGCTTTCCGAACAAACGCATGTTCGTATCGGGTTCGGCGAGAACTTCCTGGAGGTTGCTAAACTGCACATGGTCGGAATCGCCCTCGATGACAATCGCCTTCGAAGCACTCGGACCGTGGAACGCAATGTTTGGAATCGGAAGGCCGAGAACGGCGCGAGCATGGAGCGCGAATTCAGAAAGATCCTGGCTGATGAGAGTCACCATGCCGGTATCGTGCGGACGCGGAGAAACTTCACTGAACAAGACTTCGTCCTTGCAAACGAACATTTCAACACCGAAGATGCCACGGCCCCCAAGAGCGTCCGTCACCTTCTTCGCCATGTCCTTCGCCTTTTCCAAAAGCTCCGGCTTCATCGGCTGCGGCTGCCAAGATTCCTGATAGTCACCACCCACCTGATGATGTCCAATCGGATTGAGGAAACTCGTGCCTGCCACATGACGCACTGTGAGTAGCGTAATTTCATAATCAAACGGAACAAAGCCCTCAATAATGACGCGGCTAGCAGCACCTGTGCGTCCGCCCGTCTGGGAGATGTTCCAGGAGTTTTCAATGTCGGCTTCGGTCTTGATGACGCTCTGACCGTGTCCCGAGGAACTCATCACCGGCTTGATGACGCAGGGAATTCCGATTTCCTTGACGCCAGCCTTGAATTCTTCGAAATTATCGGCGAAACGGTACGGGCTCGTCTTCAAGCCGAGTTCTTCGGCGGCAAGACGGCGGATGCCTTCGCGGTTCATCGTGAGCTTTGTAGCCTTGGCGGTCGGAATGACGTTGAAGCCTTCCTTTTCAAGTTCCACGAGCGTATCTGTCGCAATCGCTTCGACTTCGGGAACGATGTAGTTCGGCTTTTCCTTTTCGATGACTTCGCGGAGAGCCTTGCCATCAAGCATGTTGATGACATAGGAGCGATGAGCCACCTGCATACCCGGAGCGTTAGCGTAGCGGTCCACAGCGACCACTTCAACTCCAAGACGCATCATCTCGATGATGACTTCCTTACCCAATTCACCAGCACCACAGAAGAGAACCTTCGTCGCGGTAGAACTTAGAGGCGTACCGATTTCGAACATAACAGACTCCTTGTTGATGCCAATAAAAATAGAATTTCATTGGGCGGACGGGAAGGGCGCATTCAAATGCGACAGGAATTTCAGCGTTTTTTGACGCTATTCTAAAGAGTGGTTGGCGGTTAGGGGCTGGTAAACAGGGATAAAACTTTAGAATTTCATATCAAGCGGATTGAAGTTGAACTTCACGCCAGAACGGAGCCATGCATCGGCGCCATCTTCGGATTTGTCATGCCCGAGATTCCTGTAAATGCGGAAGCCGCCGCCCACGTAGAACTTGAACCATTCACGCACCTTTCTTTCGTAAAGAGCGTCAACGACAAACTGCTTTTCAACTACACCGGAACCATTGAAGGATTCAGCACCCTGCGCTACATCGTAATCCGTATAAAGTTCCTTGTCGCCTTGACGAAGGAGTGCAAATGTGAGCGTTGCAGAATTCTTGCCGTATTTCCAGCCAAGATCGAGCCAGAAATCAAGAGCGTCGGAACCTCTGCGGTAGCCGATGGGATAATCTACAAAATAGGAATCCGCATAATCGGGGTCACTTTGCTCGCGATAATTGCTGCGATAATTGCGACGGCTCGTATACTTCAACAACGGGAGTCTGCTGTTGTTCGCGGCAGGATCCGTGCGCACCATGTCGAGGCGCCAGGAGAACATACCAAACCGACTCGTCTCAAGTTCCTGATAGTAGCCAACCATGAAGTTGATAATGGAGCGCGATGTTCCCATTTTATCATCTTCGCCAACGGGACTATTGACGTCTTCCATGTTCACCTGACCGTAGATTTTCGCATTGTCCGTCACCTTCCACCCAAGTTCCACAGAAGTCATCGCCGAAGTGTAGCCAGTTGCATAATTGTCGTGCCAGAACATGAACGGACTCATGGAGCGAAATTCGAGTTCCTTGCCGCCGACCATACTTTCTTCAATCACATAGATCCAGAACCAGCGCGTATCCAGTCCGATTCGATGGTATACCAAATTCTTTACATTTTCCGTATAGGTGCGGTATCTTTGGTTGCTCACCTGCTTATTCGGCTTCGTACATTTCTGGTCGTATGCCTCGGTCCCTTCCAGCGGGCAGCCGGTCTCATTATCCACGACATCGCCAAAAAGCCAGGCGTTCAGCGAACTGAGCATAAAGTCGTAGCGGAATATTCCGAGTTTCAAATTCCAGTGGACACCGTCGTGGTAGGGAGCCCCGCCTATGAGAATGTCGTTCTTTGACACTTTCAAGTCATCGGGGCTGAAGCGACCAAACTGAACAAAGCCGACAGGATTTTCCCACTTGGCATAAGCATTGATGGGCACATTGATGTCAAGTTCGCTCGGTTTGTAGGTGAAGTTCGTCTTCATGCCGCTATGGTACCACGCTTCCAAATCCTTGCGGAGCGGGGCCTCGAGCAGGAGGCTGAAATTCTTGTAACCCGCGCGGAAGCTCAAGAGGAAGAACGGACTGACGCGTTCCTCGTAAATACGGGCCGTTTCCAAGGGAATTCGGAGACCGCGCCAGTTTCCTGTAGTTTTAAAGTCACCGGAATACCGTTCTACAGTATCAACTGCAAAATGCGAAGCCGTCGGACCTCCGTTAAATCCAAAATTAAAATCCGTCCCAATTTGGAAAAAGCCATTCTGCTTTTTCTGTTCGGACGGATTTAGAACATTTTCAGAACCTTGAGTCGCAGCAAACACGGCACACGAACTCAGCAAACAAAAGGCAATCCACTTCGATAAACGCATGTTCCACAATTTAGTAAAGAAACAAAAAGTTTTTTTATCGGCACCCGATTTAGCTTCACCAAAAAAAACAAACGCAATTACCCTTTCACCAAAATACGACAAAAAAGACTACAGAATCACTGTCAGCCTTTAAGGTCTCATTTCCCTGCTTACAAAAATCTCATGAAGGATCACCCAGGCAGGGAGTCCCGGGTGATCCCTTGTGTTGTGGAGGTGCGCTTAAGCGCACCCGTGTGTGTGTGTTATTTTATTAGAAAGCGTCTGAATTTCTGAGAAATGCCGGCAGATCGTAATCCACGTCACCACTCTTGAAAGCACTATCTTCTTTCATACGCATAATGGAAGGAGTCTTGTAAATGTCCTGATCCTTAGCGTTTGAATTGAAGCTGTCATCCAGGCTAGAGCTCTGGGAAGAAGACACACTACCATAAGAGGAAGTGAAGTTGCCATTGGAAAGCGGATCGGCATCTGCCATGCCCGGCATTTCTTCGCGAGAAACGCTCTTGGAGGCACTAGCAACCTTTTCTGCAACCGGAGCCTGAGCATCAAAGCGGCTAGAAGCATAGGAGGCTGTTTCTCCAAATGCAGGCATAGCGCCAGAAGCGGCATAGGACGGCTGAGCATACGCACCCTGCTGAACAGGCTGCTGAGCATACATCGGCTGGGCGTATGCCATCTGAGGCTGGGCATAAGCCTGTGCATACATCGGCTGCGGCTGAGCATAAGCCATAGCAGCAGTCTGCGGAGCATTTGCATGGGCAAGAGCAGCAAAGTTCGTGGAAGTCGGACGCGGAGTGGCCTTCTGCACACCGGAAGTTGCCGGAGCCTGTTGCACAGGCTGCTGCGGAATCGAAATCGAACCGTATGTGGAAACGCCTACAGCCTGCTTCGGAGCGGCAGTGACATTACTTGCAGCAGCCTTGACCGTTTCCTGGGAAATGCGGGATGTACCACCGCAACCCGTTGCGATAATGGTGATGCAAACCTTGTCGCCCAATTCCGGCAAAGTGATATCGCCGATAATGATGTTCGGGTTGCCCTTTTCGCCAACGGTGTCGTAGATGTGTTCCATAGCCTCGTTATGTTCGAGCAAGGAGTAGTTTTCGCCATGGGAAACATTGATGAGCACGCCAGAAGCACCTTCGATATCGATATCTTCGAGAAGCGGAGAAGAGAGAGCTGCATCGGCAGCAGCAATGCCGCGACCTTCGCCTTCTGCAGAACCCGTACCCATCAAGGCGTTTCCGCCCTTCAACATGACCTTGCGAATATCGGCAAAGTCAACGTGCACGAGACCGTGACGGAACATGATGCTGCAAATGCTCTGCACTGCGTTACCGAGGATTTCATCGGCCATTTTGAAGGCTTCGTCAACAGTTGCGCTCTTGTTCGTATTCTGGATGAGGTTCAAAAGCTTCTTGTTTTCGATAACGATGATGGTATCAGCGGCTTCACGAAGATTCCTTACACCAGCCATGGCGAGGGTATTGCGGACATTGCCTTCGAAGCGGAACGGCTTCGTCACGACTGCGACAGTCAAGATGCCAAGTTCACGAGCAACACTTGCAACAACAGGAGCTGCACCTGTACCCGTACCACCGCCCATACCGGCAGTCACAAACACGAGGTCAGCGCCCTTCATGGCTTCTCTCAGGTCCTCCACATTTTCTTCGACGGCCTTGCGTCCCATTTCCGGATCCATGCCGGCACCGAGATTCTTGGTGCTTTTTTCACCAATGAGAATCTTGTGATCGGCAAGGCTCTGGTCAAGCGCCATGGCATCTGTATTGATGGCGTAGAATTCAACGCCGTCAATATTCATTTGCTTCATGCGGTTAACGGTATTGCCGCCGGCACCGCCGACACCAAAGACCTTAACTTTTGCATTCTTGAACGGAACCACATCCCCAGTAATGCGAGATGTTGCCTCGAAGTTGATATTAGCGAATTCACTCATAATTTAATCTCCCTGATTTTGTAGAGTGTTTTGTTTGTTAAAAATAAGCTTTGATGAAATCACGAACTTTCTGAAAACCCTTCTTAAGCGAAACTGCAATCTGGGTTCCGGTATCACGGGTTTTCTTTTCGCGAATTTTATTAGCGTAGTAAAGAAGGCCAATGCCTGTTGCATAAGAAGGTTTCTGGAACGCTTCCTGAATGCCTGTCATGCCCTTCGGTCTTCCAATACGGACTGGCTTATCGAAGACTTTCTTTGCAACAGCTTCGATGCCCTCCAATTCGCAACATCCGCCCGTAAGCACAATGCCGCCATTGATAATGACATCCATGTGGCGTTTTTTCAAGTCGTCCGATAACAGTTTAAAAATTTCGGCAACTCTTGCGGTAATAACGCGCGCAAGAAGCTTGCGAGAACACTGAACCTCGCCACGGTCGCCGACACCAGGGACCGGGAAGGTTTCATCTTCAATCAAATTGCTGATAGCGCAGGTGCCGTACTTCCTCTTGATTTCCTCGGCCTTCGAAATCGAAACAGGAACATTGAGACACTTGCTGATATCACTTGTAATAATGTTTCCAGCCATGTCAAGCGATGCAGTGTAGCGAATGGATTCATTTACAAAGACAGCGATATCGGCAGAACCAGCACCCATATCAATAAGGGCGACACCCAGTTCACGCTCATCCTGTGTAAGGACAGCACTTGCAGCGGCAAGAGGTTCAAGAACAAAGTTTGCGACATTCAATCCGGCGCGATTCACGCATCTTTCAATATTCTGGAGAGCGTTCTGGCGGGAGGTGACCACCTGGACATCAACTCCAAGACGACGGCCTGCGCGCCCCTTGGGATTGCGAATACCCTTTTCATCGTCAAGCGTATATTCGCCAGGAAACACGTGGATGATTTCGCCTGCCGAAACAGGAACAATACAAGCCTGTCTCTGGACATTTTCCATGTCTTCATCTCGGACTTCACCGGCGGGAAGTGTAATCAAGCCCTGATAACTGAAGGAGCTCACATGATTGCCAGCAATGCCGACAAACACCTCGTGTACATCGACCCCCGCAGACGACTCCAGCATGTGAACAGCCTTTTGCAAGGTTTCAACAACAGAATCAAATTCATCAGGCTTATCCAAAGGATAATCTCCGCATTCAATGACGCGGATGGAATTTTCTTCGGGGATGCCCACGAATAAATTCACCTTGGAAGATCCAATATCGAGTCCGAAGATATAATCTTCTTTCTTGACTATTTGTTTATTATCATCCATTGACACACCTCTTATCAAAATTCTTTACGTATGCAAATCCATGGAACCTCATATCCACCTCACCTGCACAGAACAAGTCCTTCTGAAATCCAATTTCAAGGGCCTCATAGAGCATGAACATATCCTTGTTCCATTCTCTTTCTGGAAACAGTACTCGAAATCCTGCATCCCTGAAGAAAACTTCAAAAGCACGATTTTCCTTGGACCATCCTATCTGAGAAACCTTTCCATAAAGATTTTCGTCGTAGTTTCGCATGGTCATAAGAAATTCGGAAATAGGCTTGATTTTATCCTCCGACTCTAGTTCCACCACAGGCAAATGCAAAGCAGTCGTCATCGACATCGGAAGCGGAAGTCCACGTTCCGAATAGACTGTACTATTCCCGTTCTTCAATACCGAAGCCACAGGCGATGCCTCATGGATACGAATATAAAGCGACGAGGGGAACTTACGTTCTACGTTGGCAGAATGAATCAAGGGTATTCCAAGCAAAGCCTTTTCCACGGAATCAGCATCCAATTCAGACATTAGCATGCCTGTCTCCACTTGCGCACTCTGCACGACATCTTCCCACGAAAGCATGCGATTGCCTTCGATTTCAATGTACTGCAGACGGCGAAGTTCCAGCGGATTAAATCGCTGCAAGTAGAAACGGCATTCCCACAAAGCGACACCGGCAGCAACAACGAGGACACAAATGAACCAGCCATAGCGTCTGAACCAACGCATAAAGCTTCCATAGTTGTATTTCATTCGGCGCGCACGTGCGCGCTTGCGTCTACCCTCATTGTAGCCAATACGTCGGCCACGCAATGTTTTCTGTTCTTGGATCAAATGCACTTCTCCAAGATAGTCTGTCCAAGCTTCCAGATGCTTCCAGCACCCATCAAGACAACCACGTCGTTTTCACGGAGTTCTTCCTTCATGATGGAAAGGAGATTCATCTGGTCGCCGATAAAGCGGGCATCACGATGGCCTCGATCCAAGGCGCTGTTTGCAACCAAGGCGCCAGTCACGCCCTCAATTGGCTTTTCGCGAGCTGGATAGATGTCCGTCACAAGCAACTTGTCGCAGTTGGCAAAGGCGCATCCAAAGGCATCGTGCTGGTCGCGGGTACGCGTAAACAAATGCGGCTGGAAAGCGACAATGATACGCTTGTCCGGGAACGCATCGCGGAATCCCTGCAAAGTCGCAGCAGCTTCAGTCGGATGGTGAGCGTAATCGTCGAACACCTTCACGCCGTTCTTTTCACCGATAAATTCAAAGCGACGCTTGACACCTTCGAAGGCAGCGACAGCCTTGCGTGCGACATCGGCAGAAATGCCTTCCTCTACAGCGAGCGCCACGGCAGCAGTCGCATTCAGCACATTATGGCGTCCAGGAATCTGCAACTTGAATTCGCCAAGACTCTTGCCATCGCACAGAATCTCGAAAATCGGGAAGCCGTTCACAAATCGCAGATTGTCGCAGCGGTACTTCGCCTGGCGCGTGAAGCCGTAGGTAATCACCGGCTTTTTCAAGCGGGAAAGAACCTGCTGCACATTCGGGTCATCGAGGCAGACAATCACCTGGCCGTAGAAGGGAATCTTGTTCGCAAACTGCGCAAATGCTTCCTTGATGGCGTCGATGTTTTCGTAAGTATCCAAGTGGTCGGCATCGATATTTGTGATGATGGCGGAACTCGGCATCATCGAAAGGAAGCTGCGGTCGAACTCATCGCTTTCAGCAATTAGGTAATCGCCGCGCCCCACCTTGGCGCCACTTCCCTTCCCTTTCACCACGCCGCCGACAATAATCGTCGGGTCAAGTCCAGCTTCTTCCCAGATGGCGCCCACAATCGAAGTGGTCGTCGTCTTGCCATGCGTTCCGGCAATGGCGAGCGTGTACTTGAGGCGCATCAGCTCACCGAGCATTTCGGCACGGCGAATCACCGGAATGCGGCGATTACGCGCTTCCACAAGTTCCGGATTGTCAAAAGGAATCGCAGAAGAATAAACCACGAGGTCGGAGTTGACAACGTTCTGTCCTTCATGTTTCGAATAAATCTGAATGCCGAGGTTCTTCAAGTAGTCAATGACCTGGCCCTCGCCCATATCGGAACCAGTCACAACAAAGCCGTTTTCATGGAGCACTTCGGCGATACCGGACATGCCGGCGCCACCAATGCCAACAAAGTGAAGACGACGTACACGCTTGCAATCATTAATTTGCATTACATTCTCTCCTTGTCCAGGATAATTTTCGCAATCTGGTCGGCAGCATCTGGCATGCCAAGCGTTGCGGCGGCAGCGCCCATCTTATTCAGGCGTTCCTCATCGTACAAAAGCGATTCCACTTTATTCCAAAGATCGTTCGGTTCATCGTCCAACTCTACCAGCGCAGCCCCCGCCTTTTCGACGACACGGGCATTATGCTCCTGGTGATTTGCGGTTGCGTGAGGGAACGGAAGCAAAATCGAGGGCTTGCCAAAGGCGAGAATTTCGGCGAGAGCCGAAGCGCCAGCACGGCTGATAATCAAGTCCGCATGCTTCATATAGGCGTAGATGTTGTCAAGGAACCCCTTGACAGCCACATTCGGCAAAATACCGAGGCGTTCGTTAATCGCATCCACATTCTTGACGCCCACCTGCCATACAACAGAAATATCCTCGTGGGCAGCAATCTTTCCGATGCTTTCCTCAATCTTGTTGTTGATGCCAACTGCGCCCTGGGAACCGCCGACAATGAACACGGCCTTGCGACCTTCGCGGTATTCCACCGGACGTTCCAGCGATTCATCCACCGGCAACTTGCGGACCGGATTTCCAAGGATGCGAGTCTTTTCGATCGGAAAGCCCTTCGTCGCCTCTTCGGAAGTCACGAAAATTGTCTTTGCATAACGGGCGCCCACCTTGTTTGCAATACCGGCGACTGCATTCTGTTCCTGCAAATACACAGGAATGCCGAGGCTACCGGCGGCAAGCACAATCGGAAGCGATACATAGCCGCCCGTCGCCACAACCACATCCGGGTTCACCTTCTTGATGACGCTTTTCGCACGAATCAAGGATTTGGAAAGTTTGAACGGCAAAGCCAGATTCTTGAGGAACGGGCCGCGATGCAGAGGTTCAGCCGTAATGTATTCGTACGGCCAGTTCCTTGCCACAAGGCGTTCTTCCATAGAATCCTTACGACCGGCAAACACGATGTCTTCGACGCCCATCTTCTTCAGGCTTTCAGCAATTGCCACTGCCGGGAAAATATGGCCACCGGTACCACCACATACAAAGAGGAATTTTTTCATAATCCACTCCTACCATAACTTCTGAACATGCTCGTCCCAAAGGCATTCGAGTTGCTCATATAAGGTTCTTTTATCTTCTTGCCCGTCGTTGAGCATGAAATATTCAACAGGATTCCGATAAACGCAGACGACGCAACCAAATTCGTTCCGCCATAGCTCAAGAACGGCAGAGGCTGTCCTGTCATCGGGAAAAGTCCGACACAGGCGCACACATGCACACAGAAATTCATAAACAGCGAAGTCGTAAGCGTCACAGCCATGAACTTTCCAAAACGAGTCGAAGAATTTCTCGCGATATTGAAGCCTTGCGAGAAAATCAAGGCGAAAGCAATCAGGACGCAGAAAGTACCGATGAATCCGACTTCTTCGCCAATCACCGTATAAACGACATCCTTGTGAGCCTCGGGCAAGTAACCCAGTTTCTGTAAACCGTTGCCGTAACCTGTTCCGAAAAGTCCTCCGTTGCCAAGCGCTTCCAATGCGCGTTCACTTTGCATACGCGCATCAGAGGACATCTGGTTTGGGTCAAAGAACGTCAACATACGGCGTCTTGTATGAGGCTTAAGCATCAATGCGGTAAAGAGCATCGGGGCAATCGCCGCAGATGCAATACCAATATACTTGAGATTAGCTCCCGCCACACAGAGAACGACGAACAAAATCACAGTGAACATGACGAGCATTGAATAATTCGGTTGGGCAAGCAGAATCAATGCAGCAACGCCAAAGGGAATTGCCGGCTGGATGATGGTACATTTGAGACTCTTGATTTCGTCTCCAGCATCAGACAGCTTTCCGCAGACCCAGGCAAAAAGCCCAAGCTTCATGATTTCAGACGGCTGGATACCAAAAATCCAGCGGTTGGCGCCCTTCACCTCGTCACCCGTAAAAAGTGCTGCGATGGTCAAAACGGCTCCGAAAATAAAGACAAAGCGTCCAAGGAATTTCCATACGCTGTAGTCTAGCTTTGCACAAAAACCGAGGACCACGATTCCGCCAACGACCTTGCCCAAATGGGACAACAGGTAATCTTCCGGAGTCGCATGACCCGCTGTTGACTGAGTCGCAGTATAGACAACAACTGTTCCGAAGCACATTAAAATCAATGTGACTATCAAGAGCAGCTTGTTCATGCCTGCAGACTGTGTTGCGCTAGACGACATCTAATCCAAAATCCTCTTCTTAAGCCTTGAACACCGGCACCATGCGGAGCAATGCGTCCACGACCTTTTCCATGTGCATTCCGCGACTGCCCTTCACAAGGAGCACGTCTCCTTCCGCAACAGTTTCACTCAGAAAGCTCACAACATCTTCCACGACATCGAAATGCTTCACATTCTTCATGCCGCGGGACTTTGCGCCTTCCACATAGTTCTTCGCTTCCTTTCCAACAGCCAGCAACATGTCAAAATTCATGTCCGGCACCATGATGCCAATCTGCTTGTGCAAATTGGAACTTTCCTTGCCTAGTTCCAGCATGTCGCCAAGGACAGCGATGCGGCGACCGTTCAGCTTCATATTGCCAAGCGTCTGCAAGGCCATCTTGGTCGAAGACGGATTTGCATTGTAGCAATCGGACACAATCTTGAAGCCATTCGCTATTTTCACTTCCATGCGCATGGTCGTAGAGCGGAACTCGGCCAAAGCCTTCGCCATTTCGCCCTTCGGAATGCGGAAAGTCTCGCCCACAGCGATTGCCGCAAGAGCATCGTAAAGGTTATGGTCGCCAGGGACATTCAGCGTGAAATGTGTACGTCCGATGTAGAAGTCCGCACAGGAATTTTCATTCCAGGAGAGCTTTTCCGGCTTGATGATTCCACGATGCACACCGAAAGTCAACACCTTGTAATTCTTGGTGTTGCGCACCTTGCAGAGGTGGGCGTCATCGGCATTCACAATCAACGTGCCGCCCTTCTTGAGGCCAGCGACGATATTAATCTTCTCGTTGAAGACACCGTCCAAGTCGCCAAGACGTTCCAGATGACTTGCGCCGATGTTCGTAATCACGGCGACATCCGGTTCTACGGCTAACGAAAGCGGACGGATTTCATCCGGGCCGCTCGTACCCATTTCAACGACCGCAGCCTCGTGGCTGTGCTTCAGCTGGAACAGCGTCATCGGGACACCAATGTGATTGTTGAAGTTTCCCTGCGTCGCATGGGTATTGAACTTCATCGAGAGCACGGCCTTCGTCATTTCCTTCGTCGTCGTCTTGCCGTTACTACCGGTAATGGCGACCTTCTTCACCTTGAAATTTTTCAGGTAGCCTTTGGCAAGCTTCAGAAGAGCCTTGGTGGAATCGTCCACCGGGGCATACATCTTGAACGAATTCTGATCAACGGCATCTTGATTCACAATGCTCATCAAAGCTCCATCCTTCTCCATTTGGGAAACAAACTGGTGGGCGTCAAAACGAGCGCCCTTGATTGGCCAAAAAACAACACCCTTCGCCTTTTCGCGAGAATCCATGCAAAGGTTCACCTTGCGTTTCAAAGTACGGGCAGGAACGCCCACAGCTGTGGTCTCGAGAATTTCAAGCATTTCACCAATAGTCAAGTCAAGTTTCAGCATTTTTCCATCGCCTTCACCGCAATTTCGCGATCGTCAAAATGATGTTTCGTCTTGCCGATAATCTGGTAATCCTCGTGTCCCTTGCCAGCAATCACGAGCCAATCACCCGCCTTCAATTCGGCGCAGGCGCGGCAAATCGCTTCTTCGCGGTTTTCCACAACTTCAAACTTCTCGGTTTTCATTCCGGCACGGACATCGTCTATGATATCCGACGGATTCTCGGTACGCGGATTATCACTGGTGAGCCAAGCCTTGTCGGCAAGGCGTTCCGCGATAGAGCCCATAATCGGACGTTTCGTCTTGTCACGGTCGCCACCGCAGCCAAATACAGTGGAAAGTTTTCCGCGGCAGAGACTGCGAGCAGTATTCAGCACACGTTCCAGAGCGTCCGGCGTATGCGCGTAATCCACAATCACATGCTTGCCATCCTTGTTCCAGACCTTTTCAAAGCGTCCGGGAACGCGGACCGTAGCAATAGCCTTTCTCATGGCGGCAACAGGAACGCCCACGGCATCGGCCCATGCAAGCACCAGCAAGACGTTATCCACATTGAAGTCGCCACAGAGCGGTGTCACGAACTTTTCTTCGGAAATAACCGGCAGCAAGAATTCAAGACCATCCTCGGTGCTCTTCACGGCGCCGGCGGGTCTCACATCCGCCTTCGGCTTGCCAAGACGAGAAACTGCAACTTTGCGGCAATCGAGACCGTTGAACAGCTTGTCGCCATGCTCATCGTCGATATTCACCACGGCAACACCTTTCTCGGCGAGGTATTTCGTAAACAGCAACTTCTTGGCTTCAAAGTAAGCATCCATCGTCTTGTGATAATCCAGATGGTCCTGAGTCAAGTTGCTGAAGAGACCGCTTCTGAAGCGAATCCCTGCGACACGCCCCTGGTGCAGCGAATGCGACGAGGCTTCCATCACGAGGTCCGTGCAACCTGCATCCACAGCGCGTGCGGCAAAGGCGAACAAATCCAAAAGCCCCGGAGTCGTAAGCGTCGCCGGCACGGACTTGTCTCCAATCTTGTTCATGATAGTTCCAAGCAGAGCCACCTTGCGGCCATCAGCCTCGAGCATGGCATTCATCAGGAACGCGCTCGTCGTCTTTCCGTTCGTACCTGTAATGGCGTGGCAGACGAGCTTCGCAAACGGATTCTTGTAGAAAATTCTTGCAGCTTCCAGGCGGGCTTCCTTCACATCGGAAACCTGGATCCACTTGGAAGTCAGTCCTTCCGGTGCCATCGTCTCGCCGACGACAGCGACTGCACCAGCAGCGATAGCGCTACGGGCGAAAGCCTCATAACCTTCCGTCGGAATGGAGAAGAACAGATTCCCCGGCTTCACTCGGCGGGAATCGTCACAAAGCCCCGTCACGGACAACTTTTGCATAAGTCCTTCCGAAATCATCAGCTTCTCTCCTTCAAAGTCAGTTTGCAAATATCGCCCTTGCGCAAGACTTCTTCTGCCTTGGGTTCCTGAGCCACTACGCGGCCCTTGCCTGTATATTCAACATTCATGCGGATATTCCCCATGACCTCAAGAGCGTCTCTCAAGGAAAGCCCATGCAGATTCGGCATTTTAGATGCGTTTGTCGAACCAAGAACAAGCGTCTTGCCGCGGGAAGAGCCTCCATCAATACGTTCCGAGATGACACGATAGCCCTTGCCTTCAAACTTGATGGGGCACTTGCGTTCCCTGGCCAAAGTTTTTGCCGCAGGGACCACCATACCGACAAAACTTTCGCTGCACGGAGAATACAGGCTTACATGCTCCATGTTGTGTGCAATCGGAGAAATCGACGGATGATAGTAAATGCTTTCCATGATGCGGCGGAAAATAGGCCCTGCAGTAAGACCGCCTACGTGCTTTCCCTGAGGGTCATCCACAAGTACAAGGCAGACAAAGCGTGAATTTTCCACCGGAGCAAGCCCAATAAACGAAGCAATCTGGGAATCACGATTATATGTACCCGTTGCGCGGTCAAACTTTTCGGCAGTTCCGGTCTTTCCACCAAACACGATATCCGAAAGCTTGGTGGAGGCGACCCTCTTCGCCGTTCCACTGTTCACGACGCGATTCAGCATCTCGCGAATCGTCGATGCTGTCTTCTCGGAAACGACACGACGAAGAACCGTCGGTTCCTTCTTTTCAATGACATTCCCCTTGGAATCACGCCATTCCTTTACAATCATCGGCTCCATCAGGTTACCGCCATTGGCAATAGCCGCATACGCCATAGCCATCTGAATGGGCGTCACCAGCACGGAATGCCCGAATCCCATCGTCTTGAGCGTACGATCATCGCGCGCAAGTTCATACGGCTGCAACAGTTTTCCCGTTTCTTCACCGGCAAGATAATCGGAAGTCCTGACGCCAAATCCAAAATGCGCCGCCGTCTGGTAGAGTTTCGCAGCCCCCACTTCCTCGGCAATTTTCGCAAAGACGATATTGGAGGATTGCACCATGGCTTCGCTCATGTTCATGTCGCCATACACATGGGTATCACAAATTTTCTCGGACTTCTTGCTCCAAGTCCAGCAACGTCCCTCATCAGGGAACACCTTGTCCGGACGCACCACATTGTTTTCAAGAGCAGCAGCAGCAGTCACCACTTTGAACGTAGAACCCGGTTCGTACGCCAGCGAGACAATGTTATTCTTTGCCACACGGCCTAATCCCTGGCTCTTGGAATTCGGATCAAAAGTCGGATAACTTGCCATGGCAAGAATTTCTCCGGTATACGGATCCACAACCACGGCACTTGCACTCGTCGCCTCAAATTCAGCGACTCCATCCTTCAAGGAGCGTTCCACAATTTCCTGCATGTCGCGGTCAATCGTCAACACGAGATTCTGCCCTGGCTCCGCTTCAGCCACATCTTTTGACTGCGAATACACCTCTTTATCATGCACATCCTGGACGCTGACTCTAAAGCCTTCGCTTCCGCGCAGACGATCGTTGAACATGTATTCGACGCCTAGGTTACCCTTGCCATCGTAGCCCACTTTTCCAACAACCTGCGAGGCCAGTTTCCCTTGCAAGAAAATGCGACGGTATCCGAGAAGATTTTCACTGCTCGTATCACGAAGATTTTCAGCCAAAATTTTTCCGTTGCGGTCCATGATGAGGCCGCGTTCGGCATAGATATTCTTGGCGTGCGTCACCATGTTCTTCGTTTTCGTCTGATAGACTTCCCGATTCAACACCTGAATGTTGAAAGTCTGCCAGGCAAGAACGCCCACCGTGCAAAGGACAAGGCATTTGACAATGCTCAAGGGTTCAAGTCCGAACTTGATGTTCATTTGACCCCCCTTGAAATTTGCACTTTCTTCGGAACATTGAACAAACCGAGTTCGGCGCGTTCACCAAAATCATGCAACTGTTCCAAAGACGAAAGCTTGTTGATTTCCAGTTCCTGCAAAAGAATCTCGCTACGCAGCAAGCTCACATCTTCAGAAAGCTTCTCCGAGACAGCAGAAAGGCTGTTGACTCTATTTTGCATATAAAGCGGAACGATAAACCACATAAAAGCAAGAAGCACCACGATGATAAATACGCGGAGAATCGCACGATTCGAGTAATTCAAGCTCATCTTTTCTTCAGTCTTGCTCATACCCTCTCGTACACTCTAAGTTTAGCAGAGCGCGCCCTGCTGTTTCTTGCAATTTCTTCGGCAGAAGGAAGAATCGGTTTGCGATTCACCTTCTTCAAACGCTGATGATTGCCGCCACATACGCACACTGGCAAATGTTCGGGGCAAATACAGGCTTTTTCAAATTCCGCGGCAGTATCCTTGACACAACGGTCTTCAACAGAATGGTAGCTCATCACCACCAGACGACCGCCCACCTTGAGGCATTCCACAGCAGCGCGGATACTCGTTTCAATCTGGTTTAGTTCACCATTCACTTCCATGCGAATCGCCTGGAATACACGAGCCAAAAGGCCATTTGCCTCGCGTCGCTTATCCGGGAAAACAGCCTCGACAACCGTCTTCATATCGGACGGAAGCACATCACGACATTCCGCATTCACTGAAGCGACCATTTCCTTGATACGGGTAGCAAGCTTATATGCACGGTCCATATCGGCGTTCTTGCGAAGTGCAGCTGCAAGGTCTTCCACATCGACAGTGCGAAGCCATTCCTGAGCCGAAACGCCCTCGCGGCGATCCATACGCAAATCCAGCGGATTGTCGCCGACAAACGTAAAGCCGCGGCTGGAATCATCCACCTGGTGACTGCTGATACCAAGATCATAGAGGACACCGTCCAAAGTATTCGGAGCGATTTCCTTGCCCAGTTCACTGAACGGAACCGGGTGCACAATAAATTCGGGAGCGACATTCGCAAGGCGCTTCGTCGCAAAGGCAACCGCCTCTTCGTCGCGGTCAAAAGCATGCAGCGTGCCTGCCGGAGAAAGACGATGGGCAATAGCGAAGGAATGTCCGCCACCGCCCAGAGTGCAATCGGCAAAGGTTCCATCGGCAAGAACCGTTTCGCCTTCAAGACAGAGCCCTTCGAGGCATTCCCTGAGCATCACAGGATCATGGTAGAAAACGCCACCTTCGACACCGGCAATCGCCGCTGCGGAAATTTCATTGACATGTAGAGATTTTACTTGAGGATCACTTTTGGACATTCTGTCCCCCCGCAAAATCTGCCATACAGAGTCTTTCGAACTCAGCCAAATCCTCTTCTGTATCCATAGAGAACTGGGCTTCGTACTTTTCTGTATTCCACAATTCCAGCGACTTACCACCAACAGAGTCCACAAACATAACGCTATTCGTAAGACCAGCAAACAGGAGCTTATCCTTAGGGAGTAAAATGCGATTTTGCGCATCAAGCTCAATCGTAGTAGCTCTCAGGCGCAGACGGAATTTTTGGGCAGCAATGCGGTCGGGCCAGCGGTCCACCTCAGCCTTGAACTTATCATACTCGCTTCTTACAAACAAACGAAGTTTATCCTTCATCCAAGTCGTAAGAACGAAATCAGAACCATCCTCAGGGGTCATTTGACGACGGAACTCCTTGGGGAAGGCGCACCTACCCTTTCCATCGATAGCCGACTTGGCCTGACCTATGAAATAGTTCTCAAAGTTCATTTTTATTCCATTAACACTTTACACAACACATGGAATGTTTCACACACAACACAAATATAGCCCTACTTCCTCCCACTTGGCAACATTTTTTGGGAAAAACACCACCTCATCCCCCACACTTCCCCACGCGGTCCGATTTTTCATCTTTCCTTAGCACTAATTTTGTTACAAAAACCATACTCCCACTAGCAGTCCAACCGCATTACGATAAACAAATGAGCACCTATTTTTCATTTTCTATATTGTAACTCAAAAAAATTCCCCCACTAGGCCCCACAAATGATTCTACGCGTTCCCCACTTCTACCCCCAATTTCACTGTCTCGCAGACAAATGCACCGATACCTGCTGCATCGGATGGGAAATTGACATCGACAAGTCAAGCGCCCAACGCTACGAAAAAGTCCAGGGAGAATTCGGAGAAATGCTACATGCAAATATGGAAGACGGACATTTCAAGCTGCTTCCAGGAGACCGCTGTCCGCTTTTGCGCAAGGACGGACTCTGCGAGATGATTTGCAAGCTCGGCGAAAAAAGTCTCTGCGAGATCTGCCGCGAGCATCCGCGATTTATAGAAGTCTACGGAGACATCATGGAAAAAGGCCTCGGCCTCTGCTGCGAAGAAGCGGCAAGACTATTGCTGGAATCAGAGAATACCTTGGATGCAAACAGCACCTCCATAGGCTTCATCGAAAAAGAAATTGACGACGAGCCCGACGAAATGCCCGATGGTGCCGAAGATGCCCGCGATGCTATTTTCGCAGAACGTGAGGAAATTTTCGCCATGCTCGCTGAACGCACCCGTCCGCTAAGCGCAAGGCTCGCCGACATTCTCAGCTTCGCAAGCGAGGTCCAAGGAGAAGCAAAGGGCGGACCGGCCGAACCAGAAAGCAGTCCCGACATCGCCGTCATTCAAAAAAATTGGATCGAACTGCTCGGCAAAGGCGAAAGCTTCGGTCCCGCCTGGACCGCAGCATTCAAGCGCCTCTTAAAAAGCGACTGGGGACAAGCTAATGCACCATGGGAATTTTCCGAACAGGATGGCGAGCGCATCGTCGCCTATATTATATACCGCTACTACGCCAAGAGCCTGTTCGACGGAGACAGCCTCGGCAAAGTGCAGTTCGCCATCTACTTTTGGATAATCCTGAAAAAATTCGGTTCTATTTTGGCGGATTCCAAAATAGACGCTATCAAGCTATTAAGCAAGCAAACCGAATATTCCGAAGAAATCATGAACATCCTAGCCGAAAACTTTCAGCAAAATCCCGCATTTTCAGCTTTTTCGTTCAAAAAAATCCTCGTAAATTAGCAAAAACACCCTTTTTTTATTTAAAAAGACTTTTTTTTCTCGTTAATTTGATATTTTACACCTGTACCCGTTCAACAATTCAATAGACGGGAAATCAGGAGCTTATCATGCGTTTTTTTGCACGCGCTTTTTGTCTTGTCGCTTTCGTCGCAGGAACTTGTCTTGCCCAACTCGCACCGGAACCCCAAATAGCAAATATTCAACTCATGCAGGATTCCAGCTCTCACCAGCCTATGAAGATGGACTTTTCCATGCCGCTCAGCGGCATCAGCGACCCGGGAATCCTGTTCAGCCATTTCAGCAACCGACCGCTCCTCATCTATTATTTCAGCCCTAAGTGCCCCCATTGCCAAAGACACTTCCCGGAAGTGCAGAATCTCATCAAGGAATATGAAGCAGCAGGCCTCACCGGTATCGCCATCGGTCTTGGCAACAGCATCAAGAAAAACGACATTCGCCTGTTCATCGACCAGTACCATGCCGTCATTCCTGTATTCCAGGACGCCGACACGAAGTTCGGTCCCGCCTACGGCACAGGCTACATTCCCGTTCTCTACCTCGTTTTAAAAGACGGCACGTTCTATCGTTACGAAACGCTGAACGAGCCGAACATGAACCACCTGCGTGCAACATTAAACAAGCTCCTTAAAAAGTAGGAGCACAGTCTTAGCCACGAAGGCTAAGCGCACATTCTCTGGCCTCGCGGATGATATCCTCTTCTCCATCCACGTGGCCATTTTTCATAACGAACTTGCCATCGCACATTACCGAATGAATGGCCCAGGAATCCGCGGCATAGACCCAGTTTGATACCAAATGATAATTCGGTATCATTCGCTCGTTGTCCATTTTCACAAGAATGGCATCGGCAAGCCGTCCTTCCTCGATAACGCCCCCATCAATTCCATACGCCAAGGCGCCACCGCGAGTCGCCATGAATAAAGCCTGCTCGGCATTCAGAGTCTCTGCGCCACCACCAGGACAGACCTTCGCAAGCAAGGCCGCCAGTTTCATGCTTTCGTGCATATCCAGGTTGTTGTTGGACGATGCTCCGTCGGTTCCAAGCGAGAGTTTGATTCCTTCATTTATCATGGCCGGGATGTCCGGAATTCCACTTGCCAGTTTCAAGTTTGAGCAGGGATTCATGGCGACAGTCGCTCCGCAATCTCTCAGAATTTTGCGATCGTTGTCAGAGAGGCAGCAACAGTGCGCCGCCACCAGGGATGTCCCTGTAGCACCAAGACGCTCCATGTATTCCACGGGAGAGTAGCCGTTCTTTTCCACGCACTGCTGATTTTCGTTTCTTGTTTCGGAAAGATGGATGTGAAAAACGTAATTTTCCGCTTTCGCCATGGCGATACAGCGCTTCAGCATTTCTTCACCCACCGTATATACAGAATGCGGCATCACCGCCATCTTGACGCGGTCAGATTCCCCTTCATGTGTTTCCAGAGATTTGAAGCAGCTTTCGAAATCTTCCTGGAACGGGACCCCCTCCAAAACAAGGACACCGACAGTAGCGCGTATTCCCATTTCCTCCACGACTTTCATGATACTTTTACGATGCCAGTACATGTCCGAAAAGAAAACCGTGCCGGATTTAATCATTTCAAGAACAGCAAGACGCGTTCCGATTTCGATATGTTTCGCAGAGAGTTTAGCTTCTGTTGGCCAGATATATTCGCTTAACCACTTGAAGAGTTCCATGTCATCGGCATAGCCGCGGAGAAGCGTCATGGCGGCATGAGTATGCGCATTGTAAAAAGGCGGAAGAATGGCGAGCCCGGAACAATCCACCTCTTCCGTACTCAAGGAATCTTCATTCAGCGACTTGGCTATTTTTTGAATTTACCATCAGATACCAAAATATCGCAAGTATCATTATTCAGGTATACAGACTTTAACAAGTAACTGCTCATAATTATTTTTTCCTTCTTTTTTTTCAAGCTATTTAAAACATAAAATTAAAAAAACAAAAAAAGCATTTTTTTCACAGAATTTATCCTCAACAAAAAACTCTCCGCAAGAATTCAGCAGCCCATTCGCATCCTTAAAAAATACGCATAAAAAAAGGCCGCACATGCGACCCTTTTAAAATGCCTCTTAGTTAAGCCTTACTCTTTCGTTACAGCCTCGTTTTCGCGCTTTTCGTTCATGGAAGCCTTGAACGCCCTGACCATCGTCGAGATGTTCATGGCGGTACCAATAATGAGCAAGAAGCTTGCGCAATAAAGGCCTATGCCGGGTTCAACTTTCAACAAGGGTATTCCTAGACCAACACTCAACTGAGCCAGTCGCGAGGAGAGCGCCCATAGAGAAAACATCGAAAGCATTCCCATAGCCACTGAACCAAGCGGAGTGAACCAGGAAAAAATAGCCGCAAGGAACACCGCTATGAGGATTCCATACAAATGCTTAATCGGTTCCATCTTCGGGAAGTTCGGTATACGCATCTTGAACTTTTCCATCGCACGTGGATTTCCATCAATCATCCTATGCAGATGTCCTAAAGCAGGCTCCTTCAACGATTGCTCTAAATCCAGTCCCGACGCAAACTGATACAGCGTAGGTTCAGCAATAGATTTTACATCATTTTCATCAGCGCTGCACGACACGTTGACAAGAGGCATCAGCAAAGCCAAAAAGACCAACAAATAAGGAATCGCCGTTATCCTCTTGAAGAACGTCAATTCCTTTCGTACCTTCGAAACCATTATTTCAGACCATTTATCCTTTGCAAGGGGAAAACACAACGGAAGCCGATGAAGTCAGACCAGTAACGGGGGTCCTCATCATCTTTCGCCGTCATATTTAGCATTTTTTCCTTGTCTTTCCATGAGCCGCCCTTGTAAACCTTGTTGGTTCCGAACTTGGAACCCGTCGGATTGGAGCGTTCTACGCCAAACGAAAAAGCGAAATAGCTATCGACAGTCCATTCGGCAACGTTTCCAGACATATCACAAAGCCCCCAGGCATTCGGCTTCTTTCCACAAACCGGTTGCGGTCCGTATGCAGAATCGGCCTTGCCGCGTGCACAAGAATTTTCAAAATAGACAGCATACTTACCGGCATTGCGATCTTCATCTAAAGTCCAGGGAGAGCCTTCATTATCGCCAGCGCGACCAGCAAACTCCCATTGAGCCTCAGTCGGCAAGTCGCCACCCAGCGTCTTGCAGAACAGGCGCGCATTATCCCAGTTGATATTATGGACAGGCGCCTTCGGATTCACGAACTTGGACTTGTCCTTGACACGCTTTGTGGAATCAACGCGGCTCATAACTTCCTTGAAAAATTCCTGCGTCACCTCAGTCGTATGGATGGCAAACGGAGACATTTCAACCACATGGCCACGGAAACGGAATGAACCCGAATCAACCACGGCGACCGTGCCATGATACTTATCTTCAATAATTTTCGTCTTAAACTTTGGAGTTTCCGGTGCAGCCTTTTTCTCAACCTTTACAGTATCTACGGGAACAGGAGCCTTGACAGTATCGGGTTTGACCGTATCAGGTTTTGCCACAGGAACAGCTGGCTTCGGCATGAACCATTCCCTGACCTCAGGTTCATTTGCGATATAGGCAGGCAGAATGAACTCACCTTTGCCCTCAAAAGCCTTGTCATCCACAAAGAAAATCACCTTTTCGTAGCGGTAATGATGGCGACCCAGCAGTTCCCCCTTCCTCACAATTCTCACGGGCTTATTGTTCACAAGATTCACCTGCACATGGACCTTGTTGTCATTTGCGACAAGCCAAGCCGCAAGAGAATCCATCGAGAGGCTATCGACTGTACCGACCCATTCCACATCAATACGACCACGATTCTCACCCAGCTGCAACTTCAAGGCGTTTACCAGCGGAATCCCCGCAACAGAATCCTGAATAGGCTTATCAGCCCCAGCAACATTAGACTTTGTCGCCATCTTGGAAGATGCGCTTGACAAAGCCACCGGAACAGAAGAACTTGAAGAAACCTCGGATACAACTGTTTCTACAGAGGTAGGCAACATTCTTACACTCAAGGGAAGCTGCTGCAAGCTGTCCAATTTTTTCTCAAGCGCAGTAGTTATCTTTCCGATATTTCCAAGTCTCTTAGTTCTCCAAGCGTTATGCGCCTCCTGACGTTTCGCAGCATAGAGATTGCAGTATTCCACGTAGCGCTCATGGGTATCGTTCAAATCCAAATAAGCGGCAGACCGTCTTGCGGGGTAAATATCATCGAACATGGAGGTATCCACCACGCCCACATTCTTCTGCAATTCATCGAGGAATTTGTCGTAGAGAACTTCAGTTTCTTCTAGGCCCTTGGCTTCAGCGACAGATTTTTCAGACACGCTCAAACGCGCATCCAAAGGTTCAACAGCGACCAAGGACGGCAGTTTAACCTTGAAATCCAGGACCTCGTCATGCCGAACGCGGCCAACATCCACAACAGGCAGACGATCCGGAGCGGAGAAGGAGAACGAATAGACACCGTCCGCGAGAGGATAAATCAATTTTGGAGTATTTTCAAAGGGAATCGTAAGCGACTTGATTTCAAGCTCAGGTTCATCGAACGTTATGGAAATCATACCCGGGAAAGGAGACTTCTTCAGTACCTGCCACTTGCCATTCTTCATGAAGTACAATTCCGGCAAATGCGATGAATAAAGGTATTCCCTGTCGAAATAAACATCCGATTCGTCCTGAAACGCCTTCTTATTCATGGAGGCATAAAAACGCAGACCGACGACTTCACTTGCACGCAAGTGGTTTTCCTTTAAGTTGTACGCATATAGTTTCTTGAAGTTTTGCGTGTGAGCCTCACCAACGAACCATTGGTACTCCTTCGCCTTGATCTTATGGCGCAAATAAAGCGTATTGGCTTTCAAAGGAAACGACGGCGTCATAGAAACAGAATCATTCTCATGGCAAATGATGGCCATATTCGCAATAGGCTTCATGACGCCACCGACCTTAAACTGATCCATGTGAACCTTGAATTTGTCATCGCCATCGGCAAGCGTCAAGGCTGGTAAAAGCAGCAATACAGGAAACATCTTAAACAGGGACATTCTTTCTCCTAGCGTCTCTAACAATATTCCATACAAAAAATAATCTTATTCCTAAAAAATAGAACTAGACATTTTTCAAATTTTGCCCCATATTCATCAAAAAACCGCCACCATCACCGCCGACGGGCCCGAGTTCCACATTCCAGTCGGCAAGACGGATAATATCCGGGTGGTGCTCGATGACGATGACCGTGTCGCCACGCGCCGAAAGTCTGCGCAAAAGGTTCCAAAGAATCTGTATATCCTTCAGGTGAAGACCGGTCGTAGGCTCGTCGAGCAGGTACACCGTCTCGTTCGCCTTCTTGCGGCAAAGCTCGGCGGCAAGTTTGAGCCTCTGCGACTCGCCCCCGCTGAGCGTCGTGACCGACTGTCCGAGTTTCACATACGGAAGCCCCACATCGCGCAGGCATTCGAGCTTCGGCAGAATTTTCGGCTGGTCCTTGAAGAACTCGCAGGCCTCGTTTACGCGCATGTCGAGCACATCGGCAATGTTCTTGCCCTTGAACGTGACGGTCAGCGTCTCCTGGTTGTAGCGTTTGCCACCACAGACATCGCAGACTTCCCAAATATCAGAAAGGAAGTGCATTTCCACGGAGATGGCGCCACGGCCTTCGCAGGCCTCGCAACGGCCACGCGCCAAGTTGTAGCTGAAGCGCCCGTAGTCAAAGCCCTTCACCTTGGACTGCTCCAATTTCGCAAAGAGCTTGCGGATATCGTCGAAGACGCCCGTAAAGCTCGCCGGCGTACTGCGCGGCGTGCCGGAGACGGGGCTCTGGTCTACAAGGAGAACCTCGCCTGTGACTTTTTTGCGGCCGCGCGCCTGGAACCTTTTCTTGAGCGCTGGGTAGATTTCATCCATCACAAGCGAACTCTTGCCGGAACCCGAAACACCGCAGACGACGCTCACAGCCCCCTTCGGGAACTTCACAGAGATATTCTTCAAGTTGTTCTTCGTCAGTTTGCTGAACTCGTAGAACTCTGTCGCATCCGTAATCGCAGGCACCGTACAGGCGTCCACCACGGGAGTCGCGTTCGTCAGGAACTTCACCGTTTCGCTGCGGGGGTACATCTGCAAGGCATAAGGTTTCGAAAGGTTTGCTGGAGCGCCCTCGGCGACAACTTCGCCGCCAAAGTCACCGGCACCAGGCCCCATGTCGATGATGTGGTCCGCGGCCTGCATCATCTTGAGGTCATGTTCCACGACCACAAGCGTATTGCCCAGGTCGCGGAGGCGGTAGAGCGTATCGAGAAGCTTCGCCGTATCGCTTTCGTGGAGACCGACCGTCGGTTCATCCAACACGTAGAGGACGCCTTCGAGGCCGCTTCCGATTTGGCTTGCCAGGCGGATGCGCTGAGACTCGCCGCCGCTCAAGGTGTCGCCTGCGCGGTCAAGCCCGATGTAGCCAAGCCCAACGCCTTTCAAAAAATCCAAGCGACCGAGGATTTCGCGGAGGAGCGGCTCTGCGACAGAAGATTTCCCTGCCGCATTCTTTTCGCCTTCAAAGTTCACAGCGGCAAACCAGTCGCGAGCCTCGTCAATGCTCATGGAACTCACATCGATAATGGACTTGCCTGCAATCTGCACCGCCAAGTATTCCGGTTTCAGACGCTTGCCGTGGCAGGACGGGCACTCGGAACCATCCTTGAAATGTCCAAGGCCAAGGCACGTTTCGCAGGCGCCCCAGTGGGTATTGAAGCTGAAGAACTTCGGATTCAGTTCGCTATCCATATACCAGCCGCATTCGGGGCAACCGGGTTTCTGACTTGCTGCGAGGCGTTCGTGACTCTTATCTTCCAGATAAAGTATTCCGTTACCGTCGCGGTAGCCGCGTTCAAAGGCTTCCACAAGGCGGGCGCGATTTTCTTCCTTGACAATCACCTGGTCCACAATCGCAAGCACCTGAGTTTCGCGCGTCGGAAGTTTCGGAAAGGGCAAGTCAAGAAGATTTTTTCCGAGGTAAGCCTTGCGATAGCCCTTTTCAACAAGAATTTTCGAAAGCTTGAGAATATCCTTCACTTCGAAAGGCGCAAGCACCGTCACCATCTCACCCGCATGGCGGTCGAAAGCGATTTGCATTAGGTCGCCTGTAGCATAGGAATCAATGGGGCGGCCACAATGCAAGCAATGCGGCGTACCGACTCGCGCCCAGAAAATGCGAAAATAGTCGTAAATTTCGGTAAGCGTCGCAACGGTACTGCGCGGACTCTTGCTCGCGCTCTTCTGGTCAATCGCGATAGCGGGCGCAAGTCCCGAAATGGAATCCACGCTGCCGCGGTCCGGGCGACCGAGGAAGCGTCTTGCATAAGTGCTGAGCGTTTCCACAAAGCGGCGCTGACCTTCGCTGAACAGCGTATGAAATGCGAGGCTAGACTTTCCGGAACCGGAGACCCCCGTAATCACAGTCAGCTTGTGCCGCGGAACCGTCACGTCGATATTCTTTAGATTGTGCTTGCGGGCGCCATGCACCTCGATATCAAGCGAATACCCCTCGCCAGCTTTCAGCTTGCGGTCGAACTTGCAATTTTCACCATGCTTCTTCGCAAGCACAGGCGCAAGATAGCGTCCCGTCTCCGACTTTTTGCATTTCGCGATTTGCTCCGGAGTTCCCACGGCAACCACCTTGCCGCCATGCACACCCGCATCGGGGCCGAGGTCAATAATCCAGTCGGCACACTTGATGACATCCAGATTGTGCTCGATAATCACAACGCTGTTACCGAGACGGCGCAAGCGATTGAGGCATTCCATCAATTTGCGAATATCCTCGAAATGAAGGCCTGTCGTCGGCTCATCAAGCAGGTACAAAGTTTTTGCAGTGCCCGGCCGGCGCAATTCCGAAGCGATTTTCACACGTTGCGCTTCGCCGCCGCTGAGTGTCGTCGAAGGCTGCCCAAGCGTAATGTAGCCAAGGCCCACCTCCTGCAAAAGTTTCAACGGTTCCGCAATCTTCGGAATGCTTCCAAAGAATTCGGCAGCCTCGTCCACGCTCATGTCGAGAACTTCCGAAATGTTCTTCCCCTTGAAATACACTTCGCGGGTAGCCTCGTTAAAGCGTTTGCCTTCGCAGACTTCGCACGTCACCTGCACACTCGGAAGAATATGCATATCCACTTCCTTGACACCGGCGCCTTCGCAGGCATCGCAGCGACCGCCCTTCACGTTGAAGCTGAAGCGGCTTTTGCTGTAGCCGCGGATTTTACTTTCTTCCATATTCGCAAACAAGTCGCGGATATCGTCCCAGATTTTCGTATAAGTCGCAGGATTGCTTCTCGGCGTGCGACCAATCGGCGTCTGGTCAATTTCAATTACTTTGTCAATATTCTCGACACCTTCCAAGTGGTCAAACTTGCCGACCGGCTCTTCGGAATTGTTGAAAATGCGCGCAAGCTCGCATCGCAGAATCTGGTTCACAAGCGTACTCTTGCCAGACCCCGACACACCAGTCACCACCGTGAGAGCACCATCCAATGGAATCTCAACATCGATATTCTTCAAGTTATTTTCACAGGCACCGCAGATTTTCAGTTTCGGCGTATCCTTGTCAATTTTCTTACGCTCCGCAGGAATCTCGATGCACTTGCGACCGCTCAAATAGGCGCCCGTGAGAGAAGCCTTGTTCTTCTCCAACTCGTCGACAGTCCCCGCCGCAATGACGCGACCGCCCTCGACACCTGCGCCAGTCCCCACATCCACGACATAGTCCGCATGACGCATCGTATCCTCGTCATGCTCCACGACAATGAGGCTATTCCCTTGCGCCCGCAAATGCTCCATCATACCGAGCAGTTTATCGTTGTCGCGCGGATGCAAACCGATGCTAGGCTCGTCCATCACATACAACACCCCTTGAAGTCCAGCACCCACGGCACTTGCAAGGCGAATACGCTGCGCCTCGCCACCGCTCAATGTCGCAGCCTTACGCGAAATGTTCAAGTAGCCAAGCCCCACCGCCTGCAAAAATTCCAGACGACCGCGAATTTCCTTGAGTACTTCCCTGCCGATGCGCATTTCCTTTTCGGAGAGTTTCAAGTGGTTGAAAAAATCCACCGACTTTTCCACTGACCAGTCCGTCATCGTCGTCAGATTCACGCCATGAAAATCCACCGCATTCGCTATGCGGTTGATGCGCGTCCCGTGGCACTCCGGGCACTCGCCAATCTGCATGTACTTGCGCAGATGGAAAATGTGCCACATGTCCCAAAGTTCCTGCAAAATATCAAGGACACCGCGTTCGCTCCCGCTCGGAGTTCCATGCAGCACAGCATCCTTCTGCGCCTTCGTCAATTTTTTCCACGGAGTCTCCAACTTAAAATTCATCTCGCGAGCGACATTCCGCAAATTGCCCCAGCCGTAATCGCTGAAGATGACCTTTCCATCCGCCTTTTTCTGGACAGCGAGGCAGCCCTCCTTCAAGGACAAATTCTCGTCCGGCACAATCAGATTCAAGTCAAATTCGCAACTTTCGCCAAGCCCCTTGCAAACGGGACAACGCCCCTTCGGATCGTTGAAACTGAAAAAACGAGGTTCCAGTTCAGGGATGGAAACACCGCACTTAGGACAAGCTAAAAGCGTACCCTGCAAACGATACTCGCCATCTCCAAACAAGAACGACACTAGCTTTCCGTCGGTCAGCTTTAAAGCGCCTTCCAACGCCTCGCGCAAACGGCTCATATTCTTGCGTTCCAGCGTCAAGCGGTCGATGACAGCCTCAATCGTGTGCTTCTCGTAACGCACCAGCGGCGGCACATCTTCTATACGGTAAATCGTCCCGTCTACACGCGCACGCACAAAACCGTTTTCCTTGAGTTCCGCAAGTTCCTTGCGATATTCGCCCTTGCGGTCCTGCACAATCGGCGCAAGTACAGTCACCTGTTTATTCTCGTCGCCCGCATAGAGATTATCGACAATCTGGTCCACCGTCTGCGCCTGAATCACGCGACCGCAATCGGGGCAATGGGGAACGCCGAGACGCGCAAAAAGCAAACGGTAATGATCAAGAATTTCGACCACCGTTCCCACCGTACTGCGCGGGTTTCTGTTCACCGTTTTCTGGTCTATCGAAATCGTCGGTGAAATGCCCCGCACGCTCTCCACATCGGGCCGCTTCATGTGACCGATAAACTGACGCGCATACGCCGAAAGCGATTCCACAAAGCGCCGCTGCCCTTCCTGAAAAATCGTATCGAAGGCAAGACTCGACTTGCCCGAGCCCGACACCCCCGTCACCACCACGATAGAATCGCGCGGAATGTTCAAGCTCACATGCTGAAGGTTATGCTCATGCGCATTGCGAATATCAATAGACTTGGTCATAGAAGCCGCCAGTTGCAGAAAGATTCACCAAAATATAGTGAAAATTTGAGCATGAGTCAAGAGCAAAAGCAGCTATCAGCAACCCGCCAAGGCCATATCAAATCCGCAACGCAAACAGGGCACTCACCCACCCTGCGCAGCAAGAAGCATACGCAATCTGAAAATTTCAGCCCTGAGCGCAGCATTGCTCGACTCAAGAGCAGCATTATTAGACTCAAGAGCAGCCCTTTCCGAGAAATACCTTTGACGTTCTTCCTCACGGCCTTCCTCGCGAGCGTCATCCGCCGCCAATTCCACATCATCTCTCATATGTTCACCTGCCTTGCGCCGCAAGAAGCATGCGCAATCTGCGAATTTCAGCCCTGAGCGCAGCATTGCTCGACTCAAGAGCAGCATTGTTTGACTCAAGAGCAGCGTTGCTCGACTCAAGAGCGGCCCTTTCCGAGAAATACCTTCGACGTTCTTCCTCGCGACCCTCCTCACGACCTTCCATACGTCCTTCCTCACGACCTTCCATACGGCCCTCCTCGCGAGCGTCATCCGCTGCCAATTCCACATCATCTCTCATATGTTCACCTGCCTTGAAGAATACCTCTGGAGTAAATGTACCTACTCTAGCCCACTTTTGCAAGCAGGCGAAATTTTCGTCAAGAGCAAACCTCGAAAAGTCCTTGTTGCGATTAAGCGCGTCAATAGCGCGAAGCCATTCCGCAAGGCGACTTTTATCGCCTGCAAAAGCATCCCCATGCCTTAAAAACTTATTCACTTCAATAATCGTAAGCGTCACGCGGTCACTAAATTCATTCAAGGACTCATCCTTAAAACGAATCGTATGACGATACTCCTGCGAAATTTTCCACGGCAAATAATCAAAGAACTGAATACTGATGAGATTCAACTTCTGTATTTTTTTATAAGACTCCCCCTTCTTGAGCATATTCCCCACATGCCTTGCCATGTAAAAAATCATACGACTGCTATAAACCTTCCTTCCATAATGCTGAAATTCCACACCAATGCGATCACCGGGAATTTCATCGCCATTTTCGTCAAAACGCGCTTGAGTAAGCAAAACATCTTCCTCAATTTCCCTGTAAAGCAAGCCACCAGAAACCACGGGATTTTCAATATGCGGACTCCGGACACAATCAGAGCCCGTAAGCATCAAGGCCGCATTTACAAAGTCAGCAATCAACGGAACATTTTCTTCAGCCGTAAAAATGCACCTTGCACAAAGATCATTGTAAATGTACACGTACTTGTACTCTTTTTCGTAACGGTCAATGACCCTATAAACGTCCCCACCACTTTTCTTCGTAACATAGACTTCCTCCAAGAAATCATGCATTTGCTCTCTTGTCATACATTCCTATTTCGGGAGCTGCGTGCCACCCATGCGAAACGGGAGAATCCCCATCTAATTCTATACACGGATTTTTCGGAAAAAAAGCATAAAAACGGCATTTTAAGAACAAAGTAAGTACATTTTATTATAGAAAACGTTCATTTTTTTGAAAAAAACAAAAAACATACTCGTTTGAGCACGAGAAGAATCTTTTTTTGAGAATTTTTGGGGAATACAAAAGAGAGCGACACTTGTGGTGCCGCTCTAAATGTTTTCACAACGGAATAATCCTTATTGTGAATTGCTTTCAGATTTAACCATAATTTAATTCATTATCATACACTTGTCAAGCCCTTTTTACAAAATTTTCAACTGTCACATTTTGACATTCATTTTATTTATTTTTTATTATTTGTATTTTTTAAAAAATTGGCGTTTTTCGCACAAAAAAAGCCATTTTTTTATTTACAAATGAAATTCTAGTTGTCTTTTCCATTATGTTTATTTACTTTTTTGTACAAAAGTTTAAAAAGGAATTCCTATGAAAAAAATCCTTGGTTTAGATTTGGGCGTTAGTTCTGTTGGTTGGAGCGTCATTTCCGTAGATGACAATGGAGATCCCTCCGAGATTCTCGGAATGGGAAGTCGCATTATTCCCTTATCTACTGACGATGCCAAGGAATTTTCTACAGGGAATGCAATCTCCAAAAATCAAAAACGCACAACAAAGCGCACGATTAGAAAAGGATACGACAGATATCAACTTCGTCGCGAAAACTTAACGGCGGAACTCCGTAAATTAAAAATGCTTCCAGATGAACATTTAATCAAGTTGCCTGTACTTGATTTATGGACTCTACGCGCAAATGCAGCAACACCCGGTCACAAGCTGACTCTTCCGGAAATTGGTCGAGTCCTTTATCACATTAACCAAAAACGTGGTTACAAGCATGCGAAAGCTGATGAAGCCGGAGATAAAAAGCAAACCGATTATGTTGAAGCCGTAAATAGCCGTTTTGCAAAAATTCAGGAACTTCATCAAACCGTAGGTCAATTTTTTGCGACGCAGTTAAAAGCCTCTGAAATCAAAAACGAAAAAGGCGTATTTTACACTTACCGCACAAAGGAACAAGTATTTCCACGCAAAGCGTACGAACAAGAATTCGACCAAGTGATTTCCGTTCAGAAAGAATTCTATCCTGAACTTTTTACGGATAAGGAAATCAATCATCTCCGCAACGAGATAATCTTTTATCAGCGCAATCTAAAATCTTGCAAGCATCTTGTTTCTTTGTGCGAATTTGAAAAGAAGGCTTATAAAAACAAAGATGGCAAAGAGGTTTTTGATGGTCCCAAGGTCGCTCCAAGAACATCTCCATTAGCGCAGATTTGCCGAATCTGGGAATTTGTTAATAATTTGCGCCTAGTTAACGGTTATGGAGAAAAGTATGAATTGACTTTGGAGGATCGTCAAAAAGTCGTCGACTTTTTGGATAGTCATGAAAAAATGACGGCCACCGATTTTACAAAGTTATTGAAACTGAATAAGAAGGATGGGTGGGATTTAACCCAATATTTCGGAAAAAACGGCGTTCAAGGAAACACCACTAAAACAAAACTTCAAGAAGCGTTAGCAAGTCATCCATCCGCTAATGATTTCCTTCTGTTTAATTTAAAGCTTGAAAATTCCAATTATGTCAACGAATCTACCGGAGAAGTGTTAAAATGCGTTAGCGCTGATTTCCAAAACGAACCACTATATACACTTTGGCATACGGTATATTCCATTTCCGATAAGGATGAATTGAAAAGTGCCCTGGCAAAAAAGTTTGGCATAACAGGCGAGTCTGTCATCAACGAACTTTTCAAGATTGACTTTGTTAAGCCGGGCTTCAGCAACAAATCAGCCAAAGCCATGCGTAGGATTCTCCCTTTCCTACAACAAGGTTTGATGTACAGCGAAGCCTGCGCAGAAGCAGGCTACAATCATTCCAATTCTTTAACTAAAACAGAAAACGAAGCAAGAGAATTACTTGATCGGTTGCCTCAGATAAAAAAGAATGAATTACGACAGCCCGTGGTCGAAAAGATTTTGAACCAAATGGTCAATGTTGTCAACGCCATTTATGACGAATACGGCTCCGTTGACGAAATCCGCGTTGAACTTGCTCGCGAGTTAAAGCAGAGCAAGGACGAACGAAACGAAAACACAAAAAACATTGCAACCCGCGAAAAAGAAAATAAGGGCTTCGCAGAAAAAATACAGGAATTCGGAATTACTCCTAGTCGAAACAGAATTCAAAAATACAGAATGTGGGAAGAATCGGAACACAAATGTTTTTATTGTGGGCAACCCGTAAACGCAGCAGAATTCCTTTCCGGTCTTGAAGTCGAAGTGGAACACGTCATCCCCAAATCACTACTTTTTGACGATAGTTTCGCTAATAAAGTTTGTGCTTGTCGTAAATGTAACGCGGCTAAGGAGAACAAAACCGCTTACGATTTCATGAAGACTCAAAGCACGGAACTTTTTGATGCCTACATAAAGCGCGTTGACGAATATTATAAGGAACACCGCATTAGTAAAACCAAACACGAGCGCCTACTTACGCCGCAAAAAGAAATTCCCTCTGACTTTATTGAACGTCAACTTCGTCAAACACAATACATTGCAAAAAAATCAATGGAAATGCTAAAACAGGTCTGTCGCAACGTTTATGCAACAAGCGGTAGCGTCACCGATTTCATTAGACATCTGTGGGGATACGACGAAATATTGCACCAACTGAATTTGGATCGATACAAACTTGGCGGTCTTACCGAAATGGTTAAGTTTGACCATAAAGGCCAAGAACACGAGGAAGAACGCATTAAGGGTTGGAGCAAGCGCCTTGATCATCGCCACCACGCCATCGACGCTTTAGTAATAGCGATGAGTAAACAATCCATCATCCAACGTTTAAATCATTTGAATACCGAACGAGACGCAATGTTCCAGGAAGTTGAAAAACAATCTTCTGAATGGAAAAACGATTATTGTTTATTACAAGAATGGGTACGAGAGCGAAAACATTTTGCTCCAGAAGAAGTTTCGAAAAAAGTAGCCGAAATTCTCGTATCGTTCAAAGCCGGCAAACGTGTTGCCACAATGGGCAAACGTGTAAAATATGAACATGGGAAAAAGAAGGTTTTACAAACCGGAATTATAATTCCACGCGGCCCTTTGAGCGAGGAATCCGTATACGGGAAAATCAAAGTTACAGATTCAAATAAGCCTGTGAAGTATCTATTTGAAAATGCAAGTTTCATTGTGCGCCCGGAAATAAAGAATCTCGTTGTTGCTAGACTTGCAGAATTTGAAGGCGACGTAAAGAAAGCGATTGCTTCTTTAAAGAAAAATCCTATTGTTTTGCCTAATGGAATGAATTTGGAAAAGGGCGATTGCTATAGGGACGAATATGTCATCAAATACTCTTTGGAAGGTTTTAAGGCGAAGGACATTCCATATATTGTAGACGAACACATTAAACAAGTCGTTCAAAAAAGGCTAGAAGATTTTGACAACAAGGAAAAAGAAGCCTTTAAAAACTTGGAAAACAATCCTATTTACGCTGATGCAGCCCATAAAATCAAGATAAAACGAGTTCGTTGTTTCACAGGACTTTCGGCTGTCGCTCCGGTCAAGAAAAATGACAAGGGCGAAGACATTGGCTTTGTCAAGCCTGGTAACAATCATCATATTGCCATTTATAAAGACGCAGAAGGTAATTTACAGGAATCTGTTGTTACTTTCTGGCATGCCATAGAACGCAAAAACAAAGGGCTGCCAGTTATTATCACTACACCCGCTGAAGCTTGGACTAAGGCGCAAGAAGGAAATTGTCCTGAAAATTTCTTGTCCAATTTACCCAAACCGGAATGGACATTTGTCGAAAGTTTACAGGTCAACGAAATGTTCATTATGGGTATGGAAGAGGAAACATATCAAAAAGCAGTTGCAGATAAGGATTATCCTTTACTGAACAAGCATTTGTATAGAGTACAGAAATACGCCACAAAAAACTACTGTTTCAGGCACCATTTAGAAACGTCCGTTGATGATAAATATCAAGGCGAAAAAAATGAAATGAAATCAAAAATAATGAATAAATTAAAGATTATTCAAAGTTTAGATTCATGGCAAAAACAAAATCCTCACAAAGTTAAAGTTTCTCTACTAGGCAAATTGATTTTTTAATAGCCCTTTTTAAAACATTCGTTCACCAAATACACTATGACAAGTGCAGTTTTTGGCTGCATCTGCCAAGGAGGCTCAATGGTCAAACGAACCCTTTATTTTGGCAATCCAGCATATTTGTCACTAAAAGACAATCAGCTTGTTGTCAAACTTAATAACAACGAAACGAGAACGGTCCCAATAGAAGACATTGGATATGTAATTCTAGACCATCCGCAAATTACAATAACGCAAAGCGCTATGGTTTCATTGGAAGAAAATAATTGCGCCGTAATCACATGCGATTGCCATCATTTACCTATAGGGTTGCTTCTTCCATTAGCAGGAAATTCCATTCAAAGCGAACGATTCCAAAGTCAAATAGAAGCTTCTGCGCCCCTAAAAAAACAACTATGGCAGCAAACCATTCAACAAAAAATTCTAAATCAAGCGAAAGTTCTAAAGATTTGTCGAAAAGCAGAAACCGGCAATATGCAAACATGGGCAAAATCCGTCAAAAGCGGAGATTCAGACAATCGAGAGGCCACAGCAGCAGCCTACTATTGGAAGGAAATCTTTCCAGATATCCCAAATTTCTTCAGAGATCGTTATGGCTTTCCGCCCAACAACATGCTCAATTATGGTTATGCAATATTACGCGCGGTTGTTGCCAGAAGCCTTGTATCCAGCGGGCTTTTGCCCACACTTGGCATCTTCCATCACAACCGCTATAACGCCTATTGCTTGGCAGACGACATCATGGAACCGTACAGGCCCATTATAGACAAATTAATCATACAAATTTGCAACGAAATTAGCGAATACCCAAGTCAACTAAACACCGAACTAAAAGCCAAAATCCTTCAAATTCCCGTTCTAGACACATTTATTGATGGAGAGCGAAGCCCTCTAATGAAAGCCGTTGCAACAACAACCGCATCACTAGCCAAGTGCTATTCCGGAGAAAGCCGAAAAATTCTCTATCCGGAGGTGCCGGATGAACCGATTTAGCGAGTACAGAATTATGTGGGTTTTATGTTTTTTCGATTTACCAACCGAAACAAAAGAAGAACGACATCGCCATAACGAATTTCGCAAGAACCTTTTAAAAGACGGGTTTACCCGTTTTCAATTATCCATCTACGTTAGAAACTGTCCAAGCTCAGAAAACGCGCAAGTTCATATACGAAGAATAAAGACTTTCATGCCTCCAGATGGAAATGTCAGCATTCTTTGCATTACGGATAAGCAATTTGCAAAAATCGAAATATTCTTCAGTCGACGAGAACGTCCTGCACCAAAGGCGACAGGTCAATTATCTCTTTTTTAGAAATTGAAAAATGCCCTTAAGCAATAAAAAATCGACCTTTTCAAGGCCGATTTTTTTTGCTTAGATTCATCGTCTAAGTCATTGAGTTTCTTCTAGTTACGCAGCATCTGTTGTAAACGCTGTTTTAAAACTAGAAAATCTGAAAGCAATTCACAACAACCCAAAACACATCCTTAAGATGAGTGTAGTTGTAAACGCTGTTTTAAAACTAGAAAATCTGAAAGCAATTCACAACGTAAAAGATTATCGGGGTTAGTATGTCGCTGTTGTAAACGCTGTTTTAAAACTAGAAAATCTGAAAGCAATTCACAACAGACGGACGGATGGATTCAGGGATACGGAAGTTGTAAACGCTGTTTTAAAACTAGAAAATCTGAAAGCAATTCACAACCAATTACCTGTGCGATTGAACCGAAAACTTGTTGTAAACGCTGTTTTAAAACTAGAAAATCTGAAAGCAATTCACAACCCTTAATTTGTTCAAAAGATTTGTTAGACGGTTGTAAACGCTGTTTTAAAACTAGAAAATCTGAAAGCAATTCACAACACCGATAAAAAATGCCCTTTATACCCTTACGTTGTAAACGCTGTTTTAAAACTAGAAAATCTGAAAGCAATTCACAACACATATCTTGGGATGGTGTAACGTTGACGCGTTGTAAACGCTGTTTTAAAACTAGAAAATCTGAAAGCAATTCACAACTCATCACCTACAAAATAATTACCCTCATTGGTTGTAACTGCTAAAGCAATATTAGAAAATCTAAAAGCAATTCACAAACAAACTACACAAGACAATGCGATTTTCTAAAACCATCTATCAAGCATAGAATCAGCTGCTTTACATCAATAGGCTTCGCCAAGTGACCATCCATTCCAGCTTCAATCGCTCTTAGACGGTCTTCTTCGAAGGCGTTGGCAGTCATGGCGATAATAGGAACATTCGCCTTCAAGCGATTGTCCATATTCCTGATGACCTTAGTCGCCATATAGCCATCCATATTCGGCATCTGGACATCCATCAATACTAAATCGTAGTAATTAGACTCTTTTTTACTTAAGGTATCGATGCAAGCAACACCATCCGAAACGTGCTCCACTTCAAGTCCCATGTCCTCGAGAATATTCTTCGCTATTTCCGCATTCAGTTCATTATCTTCGGCAAGCAGAACACGGCGTCCGGCAAAGTCAATCATTCCATTGACCTGATCCTTATTTTTCTTTAGGTAAATCTCGGGGGAATCTACAATCTTGTGCGTATTGGTGATGCGGAAGGTCGTTCCCTTGCCAAGTTCACTTTCCATCTCGATTTTGCCACCCATCAAATCCACCAGCCTTTTCACGATAGCCATGCCAAGCCCTGTGCCGGAAATTCCGCTTTCCGTCGTATTGCGCTCTCGAGTAAAGGAATCGAATATTTTCTCCTGGAAATCCTTCGACATGCCAATGCCATCGTCGCTGACGGTCGTAATGTAAGTGGCATAACCTTCTCGATCGCATGGAATTTCCGAAAAGTCAAGGTGGATATGTCCGCCTTCCTGCGTGTACTTCACGGCGTTGCCCACTAAGTTCACCATAATCTGACGCAGTCTCGCGGAATCAGCAAACACGTACCGGTGCTTGATGTCGGCGGTAGGTATAATTGAGATTTTCTTTCGTTTGAGTTCGCCTTCGACAATTGCATCCAAACTATTCGAGGCGCCAAATACATCCATGAAGCCCTCGTCCAGTCGAACCTTTCCGCTATCGATACTCGCAAGATCCAGGATATTGTTGATGATGGTAAGGAGGTATTCGCCAGAAAGAAGAATTTTCTTCAGGTAATCAGCAACAATCACTGAATTGTCAACCTGTTTTTCCATCAGCCTAGCAAAGCCAAGAATAGCATTCATCGGCGTTCGGATGTCGTGGGACATGTTGCTCAAGAACTCGGTTTTTGCATTGTTAGCTTTTTCCGCTCTTTCCAAGGCATCCTTCAATTCCTTCTGGCGAGCGTTTTCCGCAGTTACTATTGCATCCGAATTCACATAACCGAGCGAAATTCTGGTAGGCGGCTGGTCCACAGAATCAAACTTGATCATGATAAGATCAACCCAGAAATAGGACTTGTCTACATTTCGGCAACGAAACCTTGTCGAAAATCTTTTCTTATCCTTTAAGCATTCCGAAATAGCTTCACGGCTTGCCAACTTGAGCATTTCCTCCAAGTCGTCAGGATGGCAAAGATATTTCATGGCATCCACAAAGCCCTCAAAAAACAAAGGATTTTCCTTGCTTGAAAAGTTCATGACCCCCCTTGGGACGCGCTTTCCATCAACGTAGGCATCAAACTCCTGTGTTTCAAGATCTACAACCAAAAGCCGGCTATACTCGCTGGCCAGGCCGCCAATAGCCCCAACATCATCTTCCAGCTGCTTTTTCATCTTCCTTTCTTGAGCCTGTAATCGGGAATACAGAATATTGCAGAATATGGCGCTCGAAAGAATAGAGAGCAGCAGCAGGTGGTCCTTGTTCTTGCGGAGGTTCTCGACCACAAGCACACCCATCACATTCCCCTTTTGCAGAAGGGGTGCCGCCATCAGGCACCGCACTTTCGACTTCGAAAGGACTTCATAAGTCATCGGGTCAGATTGCTTCATTTCCTCATTGACTTCGATATAGATGCCTATTTCGGACTTGAACCGTTCATCCCAGAACCGAAACGTGGCCTTTTTCGCATTTCTCTGATTGTCCATGACCCTGGGGAGGCCGTCCTTGCCCCATTCAAAGGTACTAATAGCGCAATCATCTCCTTCTTTTTGTTCAAAGGTGCAGACGCGGTCGGCATCGTAATATTCACAAAGACGCTCCAACAAGACATCAATAGTTACGCTGACGCCATCATATTCGCTGATTAAGAACAGGAAATCTTTAATTGCTGCTGTTTGGACATCATTGGTACTCATAGAAACACCCTTTTAAAGAAGAGAATTTACGCAATTCTTACAATATATATATTATTTTAGTAGACATTCGACAACAAATCAGTACGATACAAGACTTTTCTTGGAATTTTTCCAAGATATAAGAATAAAGAAGCATCCCCGATATCGTTCGGAGATGCTCTTGAATAGTTCAAATTTTAAAGTAGACTCAAAACTACTTCTCATACCCTACAGCGTGGTTCAACATCGGGATTTGCTTTTCAGAAAGTTTAAGCAGCTTTTGCAAACCATCTTTATCCATCGAGGCGCGAACGCGGGTATCAATGCCAGCCCCCGCACAGTAAATACTGATGTTCTGCGAAACAATGCCCGCATCCATGGCACCGGTCATACGTTGATTTTCAGCGGTACCATAAGTGAACTTGGAAACATCGCTCACAAGCAGAATAATCACAGGAGTCTTCATGCGCTCCGTGAACAATTCGCGGTGATCGCCCTTCACTACAAGGCTCATGGAGTGCGTCGCTGCATCGTAAAGGTAAACATTCTGTTTGTCAAATACATACAAAGAAATATCCTGTTGATTCAACGCAGACGGAGCAGTGCGATGCGCATTTTCTGGGCGATTGACGCCATTTGCCGCCCAGAGGATGTTCCCTATTTCCTTTTGCGACACGACCTTTTCGGTAAATTTCTCTGCCGACTTGCGATTCTGGAATGCAAACATCACATCCTTATCGAGCTTTGACGGAGGAGCATCAAACTTCACCGTAGTCGCAGCGGAATTTGCAGAAAAAGCGAAAATGGGCATGGCAAGAGCGATAGCAGTCAAGAACTTGAAGTTCATATAAATTCTCCTATTTTTTGAAAATATACAAATCTGCAAGAAATAATACGCGGGAATTTACAAACAAAGCTTTTTAAACAACACCTTGCATCCAATTAACCATCAAGAATCGATTGTGCGGATGTTTACACTTCAGCTAGCAAAATTTCGCATTCAAATACAGCAAGCACTCTGAAAAAAAAGTCAAAGTACAGATAAAGCAGGAAAAAGTATGATTTTATCCGTACTTTGAATCCGACAGGTCTAAAACCAACATTTATCCATGGTAAGCAAGGCGAAAAAGCAAAAAGCCCCGCCGAAGCGGAGCCTTTAAATCCTGAAAATTTTCCAGAGCCTAGCGACAGCTAAACCAGAATCCATTTTTTGAAAAAGAAGCAAGCAGAGCGAGGCAATTCTATCCCGAAATTAGCATAAAAAAAAGCCCCGCCGAAGCGAGGCTTTTCTATAAATCGTTTGTTTTCGAAAAAAAAGCTCCGCATCTCTGCGGAGCTCAAATTCTGAAAATTTTTCAGAGCCTAGCGAGACCAGGAATGTTGAAGCGTAGCGTACTTACGTACGTGAGCTTCAACATGACGCCGTATCGCGACGGCTATGGAAAATTTTACTTTTTCAAAAATTCGTTGATGCCGGCTGCAGCACGACGCCCCTCACCCATGGCGAGAATCACGGTAGCAGCACCGAGGACGATATCGCCACCTGCATAAACCTTCTCCATGAAGGTCTTGTTGGCGGCGGCATCTTCGAGGAGGATGTGACCCTTCTTGTCGACGGAGAGTTCCGGAGTAGTGTTGCTGATGAGCGGGTTAGAGCCGTTACCGATAGCGACGAGAACGGTGTCGCATTCGATTTCGAAGCTCTGGCCTTCCAGCTTGACCGGACGCGGACGGCCCTTTTCATCGGGTTCGCCGAGTTCGTACTTGTCGACGAGCATGCCGCGTACGTGGCCGGCTTCGTCGCCGAGGATCTTGGCCGGGTTCTGCAATGTGCAGAATTCGACACCTTCTTCCTGGGCGTGGAGGACTTCTTCCTTACGAGCAGGAAGTTCGCTCATGCCGCGACGGTAAACAATGCGGACCTTTTCTGCGCCGAGGCGGAGAGCCATACGGGCCGCGTCCATGGCGACGTTACCACCACCGAGAACCACGACGTTCTTGCCGGGCCACATCGGGGTATCGGCATTTTCCTTGTCGTAGGCGCGCATGAGGTTTGCGCGGGTCAGGTATTCGTTAGCGGCAAACACACCCACCAAGTTTTCGCCTTCGATGTTCATGAACAACGGAAGGCCGGCACCCGTACCGACGAATACGGCATCGAAGCCGTCCTTTTCGATAAGGTCCTTGAGCTTGCGGGTACGGCCAATGACAAAATTTGTCTCAAACTTCACGCCCATGGCAGCGAGAGTTTCAATTTCGCGATCGACAATCTTCTTCGGAAGACGGAATTCAGGAATACCGTAGCGGACCACACCACCGAGCTTGTGGAAAGCTTCGAAGATGGTCACGTCGTGGCCTTCGCGGCGAACGTCGGCAGCAACGACCAAGCCTGCAGGACCGGAACCGATAACGGCAACTTTCTTGCCAGTAGCGGGCTTCACGGCCGGAATTTCGGTAGCGCCGTTGTTGCGTTCCCAGTCAGCGACAAAGCGTTCCAGGCGGCCGATACCGACAGCCTTGTTCACGTCCTTGTTGAGCTTACCCATGGTGCAGTTCATCATGCACTGGCGTTCCTGCGGGCAAACGCGGCCGCAGATAGCCGGGAGCAAACTCGTTTCCTTGATCTTTGCGATAGCGGCCTTGAAGTCACCCTTGGCAATTTCGGCAATGAAAGCCGGAATGTCGATGTGGACCGGGCAGCTTTCAACGCAGAACGGCTTCTTACAGGCGAGGCAGCGGTTGGCTTCAACGATAGCCTGGGCTTCGGTGAAACCGCAAGCCACTTCTTCCATCACGTGTGCGCGGTAGGAAGGTTCCAACTGCGGCATTTCCTGTGCCGGAATGGACTGCTTGTCCTTCGGCTTGAGCGGCTGTTCAAGAGACTTGATTCTTTCGAGTTCTGCCTTGGCAGCGGCGTCCAATTGTTCAATAGTCTTATGTTCAGACATTATTTGCCTCCCATCTTGGCATCGGCAGCCTTATCAATATTGCACTTGTGGCCATCGTTTGCACCGAAGCGGTGCATGGCTTCCTGTTCCTGGGGCTTGAAGGCGCCCATACGCTGGAGCATGTTGTTCCAGTCGACTTCGTGGCCGTCGAATTCCGGGCCATCGACGCAGACGAACTTCGTCTTGCCGCCGATAGTCACGCGGCAGCCACCGCACATGCCGGTACCGTCCACCATGATGCTGTTGAGGCTCACGATGGTCTTCACTTCGTACGGCTTCGTGGTGAGAGAGCAGAACTTCATCATGATTGGAGGACCGATGGCAATAACCATGTCCGGCTTGCCCTTCGTGTCTTCGCACATTTCCTTCAAGGGTTCAGTCACGAGACCCTTGCGGCCGAAGGAGCCGTCGTCGGTCATGTAGATGGTTTCGTCAGCGAGGGATTCCATTTCTTCCTTCATGAGGAAGAGGCTTTCGTTACGGGCACCCATGATGAGGGTAACCTTGTTGCCGGCAGCCTTCAAGGCCTGTACAATCGGGTGCATCGGGGCAATGCCCACGCCACCGCAAACGCAAACCACGTGGCCAAACTTTTCAATGTGCGTCGGAGAACCGAGCGGGCCAACCAGGACCGGGATATCGTCACCGACTTCGAACTTGGAGAGTTCGGTGGTGGTCTTGCCGACAGTCTGGAAAATAAGGGTGATGGAGCCTTCAGTCGTATCGGCATCGGCGATGGTCAGAGGAACGCGTTCGCCGTTGTCCTTATTGGTCTGGAGGATGATGAACTGGCCGGCCTTACGTTCTTGGGCGATCAGCGGGGCCTCGACGCGGAATTGGAATACCGCAGGAGAAAGTTGCTTTTTAAATAGAATCTTTGCCATAGTGCGCGTAAATATAGGAAAAGTGGTTAGTGGTTGGTGATTGGTGGTTAGGATTTGCAGGTCGAAATGCACTGACTCGTCTTTTTCGGCACTCTTTAATAGTTCAGCAGTTTATTTAAACAACCCTGTTTACCAAGAGCGTGCAAGACGAGTGATGCAGAAATGAGCTCGCTCATTTCTATATCCGAGTCGAAGCAGCGGACGCCAAAGGCGTCATCCACAGCTTACTAATGGATTTCCAGCGAAAAATGCGCTTGTACATTTCCACAATCCACGTTCTGCATCTCGCTAAAAAAATATCTTTGGTGTTGATGAACAAATTTATCAAATACATTCACTTGGCACTCTTGACCGCGGCGGCGTTTTCAGCCTGTAGCAGCACACCGTCCAATACCGAAACAGACTCCAGTTGGGAAACCATTCCAGTCACAAGCCCGGCACTCCGAGTCACAGGACGCGCCGACTGGAGCAAGAAAGACCAAGTCAGCATCTCATGGTCCGGTTCTGCATTCACCATAGGTTTTGAAGGGACCGCGCTCAAAATAGAATTAGACGCTACATACAACTTATTTGACGTTTTCGTTGACGGAGAAACTCTTCCAAGCAAAGTCATAGACAGAAGCAAACCGCTCTACGAAAGCGATGAAATCACCGTCGTCGAAGGGCTCCCCGAAAGTTCCCATTTCGTCCGCATCCAGCGAAACACAGAAATTAATTACGGAAAAAACACGCTCAAAAGCATCAAAGTCCAAGGCAAGGCGAGTCCATCAGCTCTTCCGGCAATGCCACAAAAGAAGATTGAATTCATCGGAAACTCCATCACCTGCGGACTCGGAATTTTAAACAAAGAAAATGACCCTGCCGGATTTCTAAGCGAAGACCACTTTTACAGCTACGCCGGGCAAGCTGCACGCCTATTGGATGCAGAAGAACATTGCGTTTGCTTCTCGGGAAAAGGAATCACCCGAAATTTTGATGCCTCCACAACGCAACTTATTCCAGATATTTACGGCAAGCTCTCTCTGCAAAGTGAGACATCCTGGAATCCAAGTGATTGGGTTCCCGACCTGATTTTCATAAATCTCGGAACAAACGATTTCAACTTAGGCATTCCAGATTCATCTGACTTCGTAAACGCGGTCATTCATTTTGCAAAGCAGTTAAGGGAATACTATCCCAAGGCGCACATCACACTTCTCGACGGCCCCATGATGACTGGAGAACCTCTCGCCTATTGCAGAAAATATCTCAATGCGGCCCAAGAAGCACTTGACCTTGACGGAGATAAAAATGTTCACAGATTTTCCTTTGATACTCAAGGTGAACTCGGATACGCAATCGGGAACCATCCCAACGTCGCACAAGGTCAAAAAGACGGTACCAGCCTCGCCGAATGGGTGAAAAAGCAGTTTCACTGGGAAAAAGAATAACCACAACATTCTTGTTTTAAACAGGACAAGATGAGGCTCATAAAAACTTTATATATTTGTACCATTATGCAACTGAATCTGAAATCCGCCATTATAATCCTCATTTTCTGTTTTCTTTTCGCCATCATAATCAAAGTCTGCGTTGTTGCAGGAAAAAGCGACAGTTCCATTGAAGATGCCAATGAAATAACAAGCAAAGCGGTCAACATTCCGGGCGGCTCAAGTATCTACTGGATTAAAGACAACAAAGGGCAAAAACTTTTCCCATGCAATTTATTTGTAAACGCTAGTGATTCCCTCTGCCAAAGCCTCGAACTTTCCAAGGGGATTCCAGCAGCAGTCAACACTTTTTTATTAAAAGTTGACGGGGAGTACATTTTATTCGACGCAGGACTCGGCGACCTCGGCGGACAATCGCTCAAGAACCTGGAAAAAATAAACGTTACCCCAGATTCAATCAAACTCATTTATTTGACGCACTTGCACCTGGATCACATATCCGGCCTGATTACCAAATCAAAAAATGGCGAAGATGAAAAAGTCTTCAAAAATTCAGTTCTCTACATCAGCAAGCCTGAATATGAAGCATGGACATCGGCGCTTACCAACAACGATTTGCAAAAGAAAATTCTTGGAATGTACAGGGAAAGCATCCGCCTGTTCGAATTCGGCGACAAGCTTCCGCACAATATACAGGCCATCGACGCGGTGGGCCACACTCCTGGCCACACGGCTTTCCAGTACAAACAAATTCTCGTCGTCGGTGACTTGATGCACGGCTACGCTCTTCAAAAGGACCATCTGGACATCAACTCCAACTACGACATGGACAAGCAAAAATCCGTTGAAAGTCGCAAGCGCCTCGTCACCTACGCAAAGAAAAACAACCTGACGCTCGCCGGCATGCACCTACCGCACTTCGGATTCGTGAAGTAACAAGTCGCAGTCGCGTTTCCATCCGCGCAATTCAGCAGGGCTCGCAGCAATAACGCCGCGGGCCTATATTTCTATGGATTCCTCGTCGCTATAGATAAATGCGCAAAGGCGTTCCAGCGAAAGCGCAAAATTTTCTGCAAGCGAACATTCCCAGACCGTCGCCACGCGAAGTCCCATCAGCGAAAGCTTCCAGTTCGTCTTGACATCCCGAACGATGTTGTTGTCGAACTTGGCGTTCCAAAATTCGGAATTGCTCTTGGGCCGCGTCGTGAGCTTGCAGCCATGCTGATGCCAAAAGCAGCCGTTCACAAAGATGACTACGCCGTATTTGAGCACGAAGATATCGGGAGTCCCAGGCAAATCGCGACGATGCAGACGATAGCGAAATCCGCGGCGAAACAGTTCCTTACGCACAAGGCATTCCGGCTTCGTATTTTCGGAATGCACAGCGCGCATCATCTGCGAACGCGTCATGGGATGTTTTCGGTGATTTCGCTTCATGCCTTAGAATATAGACTTTCGAGGCGCCAAATTCAACAGACAGCGTATTCTACGAATGAAATCTACAGACGCACTCTACATCGTCTTGAAGCGGCGGAGGCCAAGCCTTACAAATAAAGAAACGACGCAAACACTGGCAGCAAAGAACAGGAGCGGAATCAAAATTCCCGCAAGGAACGGCTCGTAAAAAAGCTGCGCCAAAAGCAACAGCGGCACAATCAGAAAAAGCGAACTCTGCGTCGCCGCACGCACCGTTTTCATCTTGAGCGAAATCAGAAGCGTAAAGGAGTTCACCAGGAGACTCGCCGAAACAGCACCGAGAATTGCAGCGGCGGCGGTTTCACCCGTCAAGTACGGGTGAAAGGCCCAGTACGCCAGTTGCACAAAAACCGAAAACAAAATCGAAAAAGGAATCACCGCCAAGAGTTTCCCCCAGAACAACTGGGCCGGTTTCACTGGCGAAAGCTGCAAAAGTTCCAGCGAATTACGCTCCCTTTCGCCCGCGAAACTATCCGCCGCAAGTGGTGCAGCCATCGGCGCCATGAGGCATCCGAGCAGAAGCATCATGTAGCCTTCCATCCCCTGCATGATTTGACCGCCATAGCGGCTTACCGCAATCCCCTGCGATGCAGCCAAAATCACCGGCGGAATCACAAACGGAATCCAGAAGCGCGGCTCGCGGAATATCAGTCGAAGTTCATGTTTAAGAATGTGAAGGAGCAAAGGAGAGACCAGTAGTTGGTGGTTAGCGATTAGTAATTTAGCATTTCCTATGTCCAGTCTTCAATGCGAAGCCCTTCAATACGCGAAAACTCGCGGACATCATGCGTGACAAGGCAGCCGCCCATCGCCGTTGCCGCAATCACGAGGTCGTTCGGGCCAATAGGCATCCCCTGTTCCTCTAATTGATGGCGAATTTTACCATAGGCCTTCGCCGCCGTTTTATCAAAAGGCACAATCTGGAACTCCCGCAAAAAGGCGTCGTACAGGGCTTTCGTCTTTGCATAATCCTTGCTCCGGCGGGCGTCATATTCAAGTTCCGCGCAGACGATGGATGGAATTACAATAGATGTGGCAGGAATCTGTTCAAAGTGCTTGCGAATCTTGGGGAACATTCCCTTTACCGCGTACACGATGATGTTTGTATCGAGGAAGTATTTCACAGTTCCTCCCTGGGCGCATCAGAGGCGGCATCCAATTCTTCCGGAACATCAATATCGAGATTCTTGCCGCTGCCGAACAGGCTCCAGAAATCGGGCGAGTAACTGGCCTTGGCGGATTCCGCGATATCCAAATCCAATGCGCAGGGGAACTTCTGCTCCCGCACCACCTGGCGCAGGAACATGTTGATTCCCACAGAAAGGTTCATTCCCAAAGCGTCAAAAACGCGTTCGGCATCTTTCTTGACTTCGGGGTCGATTCTAAAGGTGACTGAGGTCGATGCGGACATGATAGCCTCCATGCTACACCTCCCCAATATAAAATTTTGAATTTACATTTGCAATACAAGTATTAACATTGTAATTACACGCTTGCATAAAAATCGGCCTTTTCGCCACTTTTTTCGACGCATTGTCGCTTTTTTCGTTCATTTTGACTCCTTTTGCGCTACAAGCCGTATTTTCAACGCAATCTTCGGTGTTGAAATATAAGAAAAGCGAATGCCAAATTATGACACTCGCCTATTTTTTAAGAACAGCACTAATCCTTAAGACAACGAACCGAGAACGCGAAGTTCTTATGGTCGTTGTGCAGTCGCACGTTCTCGTGAAAGTCGCTCAAGTCCACGATGTAGGTGGAATCGATATTGTACTCGCTGGACGACCAGAAATAGGCATTCTCTGAGGCATCGTCGAAACCGCCACGGCTGTACCTGCAGCCTGCTGGGTGAGCGGAAAAGCCATAGGCATCCTTACCATTGCCGTTGGAAAACCAACCTGAACCAGTCTTGAGAGCATTACCAGCGTTGCGGGAACCGCCCACCGCAGTAAACAAGGTATCCCATTCCGCATTACTCGGCAAGTGCCAGCCCTTGGGGCAAACACCGCGAACGGAACTACTTGGGTTACAAGTCGAGCCATAGCCGCAGCCCTTGCCATTTTTCGAGAACACAGCGGCAGAATCCATCGCGGCACTCCACAGGTACAAGCGACCGTACTTGGCACAGAAATCCGCACTGTTTTTGTAGCAGAAACTGGAGGAGTCTTCTTTCGCAGTCGGTTCGTTATAGGCGTAGTTGAGGTTTTCCACCATCCACGTCTGGTCGCCGATTTTTACAGTCTTGTAAACCTGGCCGTCGCGCTCGTCAGTCATCTCGTCCTTCACGACTGTCGCGGGGTCCACCTGACCTTCCGCAAGACTACTGCTAGATTTTCCCTCGGTCGTAGCCGAGGACAGGCTCTCGGAGCCGGGAACGACACTGAAGGAAGATGAACCGTCGCTAGAAGAAGAATTTTCATCCGTCTTCTTGACCCAGCCCCACTTATCCAAATACTCATCGTGATAGCAGACCAACTCCACATCGCTGTCGTAGTTGTAAGAGAGTTTTCCTTCACGGCTCTTGTCGCACTCGCAACTCAATGCGTCGGACAAATCGTAGATGTGGCAGAGGTAACTATCGCTGGACGAGGATTCTGCATTCTCGCTGGAAGAACTGCCCTTGGCGCTACTGCTAGACGCCGCCTCGCCTTCAGATGAAGACGAAATAGATTGCTTCGCAGCGGAGCTGCTCGCAATGACATCCTTAGAGGAACTGCTGCTGGATTCCAAATCGGAGACAGCGGAGTAATCATCAGCAGAGGCGCCACTGCTACTGTCATCACCGCAAGCCCAAAAGGCAAGCGGCAGGCAAAGCAATGAAAGCATCAGAGAAATTTTAGTACGCATATAAATCCCTTAATTTAACTGTAAATATAGTCAAACAACACACAATCACTTCGAAGCCATCTTGACTTCGCGCATAAAGCGTTTCAGCAAGAACGCGCAAAAATAGGGGAACGTGTAGAACGTCCCGTTGAAGCCGATGTTCTTGTTGCAAAGTTTGATGCCGTAGCGGATATCCTTGTAGCAGTCCTTGCTTATCAGATTGTTCAAGGACGGCGTAGCCTTATCGTTCGCCTTGACCTCGACGGGAACGAGCGAGTCGGCATCACTTACAAAGAAATCCATTTCGACGGTAGATTTGGGATTTTTGTAATAGTACAGGCCATAGCCCGATTTATACAGAACGCAAATCACAAAATTCCAAGAAAAATCACATTAAAAGTCACGAAATTCCAAATTCATTCCTGGAGCAAAAAAATCCTCAGTCCCATTATCACAAAGCCGTCCTCGTTCTGGTGAGGTTTTACGTTATCGCGGACGACGATAATTTTGGCAAAGGAATCACCGATTTTTCTGAGCGACGCCATTTCCTGATTCTGTTTTTCGGTGTCATCCATGCGATACGCCGATTGGACGTACAACTTCTTGTTGCCCAAGGTTGCAACGAAATCCACTTCAAGTTGCAACTTTACATTTTTCCCGTTCTGTTTCGCATTGACTTCAACGATGCCCACATCCACATTGAATCCACGAACAAGAAGTTCATTGTAGATAACATTCTCCATCAGATGTGTCGCTTCCAACTGGCGAAAATTCAGCCTTGCATTGCGGAGGCCGACATCGGCAAAATAATACTTTGAATTCGCCCCGATGTACTTACGTCCCTTGACGTTGTAGCGCATGGCTTCCGACAAAAAGAAAGCGTCCTTGAGCATTTGCAGATGTGCAAAAATGGTCTTCGAGGTGTAAGTCACCCCTAGTTCACTTTTGAAGGTATTCTCTATTTTAGTCGGATTGGTAAAAGAACCCGTAGCAGACGAAAGAACATTCACAAGGCTCGCCAAAGCTTCCTCGTTTTCAATGTTGTTCCGCTGTACGATATCCTTGAGATACACTTCATCCACCAAGTTTTTCAAATAAGCCGATTTCTCGGAATCGGTTTTCATCAAGGCCACTTTCGGAAGCCCGCCGTAAGTCACGTAATTCTGCCAGGCATCGTCAAAGTCCCCCTTCACAGCATCGAAGTACTCACGAAAACAAAGCGGCCGAACATGAATCTGATCGCCACGGCCACGGAATTCCGTCAAGATGTCCGACGACAGCATTTTCGAGTTGCTGCCGGTTACGTAGACATCGACATTATCCTTTTGCAAAAGACCGTTCAACACATTGTAAAAGGTTATGCGGTCGCCCGGCAAGGCAGGATTTTCAACATCCCTGCAGTACTGGATTTCATCAATCAGCACATAGTATTTGCTTCGGCCCTTGATTTTCTTCCGAAGGAAATCACCCAAAACTACGGGATTGCGCAATTCCGCCTGTTTATCGTTATCCAAGGCAATCTCGATTATCTGGGGAGCCTTCACCTTGTGCGCCAACAGATAATTCTTAAATATGCGAAACAGCAAAAAAGATTTACCGGAACGGCGAAGCCCGGTAACAACCTTGACCATTCCGTTATTCATCCGCTGCACCAACTGGTCCAGATACACATCCCTTCGGATAATCTTTTTATACGCCATAATTACATTCCATTTTTTTTCGTCTAGACGACTTTTTATGGAATTTACATTATTTCAAGGGAACAGGGAATGTTTTTTAATTGTTCTGGAGACAACGTACACTAAACCCGAAGTTCTTAGTGTCGTTGCGCAGGTTCGCGCCCTCGTCGCTGTAGTACAAGTCCATGTAGTAGGCGCTGCGGCTACGGCCCTCGCTAGACGACCAGAAGAAGGCGTTGAGGCCGGCATGGCGCAAGCGCTTTCCCGATCGGCTCAAAAATGGCCAAGCATGCTTGGCCGCTTCACTCGCCTCATGGGAAATGTTGAAATCGCCATCGTAGTACCGGTAGCCTGCAGGGAGAGCGGAAAAGCCGTAGGAATCGTTCCCGTTGCCACTCGCTCCATTATAGTCTTTCCAACCCTGAGCAGACTTAAGGAATTTTCCCGCAGTTGTAGAATAACGATATCCGGAAGCGATTCCAAAGTCCGGGTCCGCAACGTTGATTAATGTTTCGAACTCCTGGTAACTCGGCAAGTGTCAGCCTTCGAGACAGATGCCGCGAACATCTCCTTCGGGTTCGCATTCCGCTTCAAAGCCGCAGCCCTTGCCGTCGTCACTGAAAGCAGCCACGGAGTCCATGGCGGCGGCCCAAGTGTACAGGCGGCCGGTCACATCGCAATTGGCAGCCACATCGTTATAGCACCAGGACTTGCCCTTCAAGCTTATGGTCTTTGCAGAGTCAGCATAGTTCAGGTTCTCCGCCATCCACACCTGGTCACCGATTTTCACTGTCTTATACGTTTTACCGTCGCGGTCGTCGGTCATTTCGCCATATTCTATTTCCGGATTCAGGCGGGCTTCCTTGGGCACATCCCAGCTCCAGCCGCTATCACTGCTGTTCACCGACGAAGACGACTTCGCAGAACTTGACGACGCAACGCTGCTGGACGACACCTTTGTTTCAGAGGAGGAAGAAGAAGTGAATTGCTTCGCAGCGGAGCTGCTCGCAACGTCATTGGAGGAACTGCTGCTGGAAATTTTTTCCTCATCGTCAGCGACTCACTTGCCGTCTTCGCAAATATAGGCCGTCTTTTCGTCCTTTACATACGCTGTAGCACCTTCGCGTTTGTCACTACAAACCTGCAAATCGTCAAAGGTCTCCACAACAACGTCGGATTCCTCGGCTACGGAATCGCCATTTGCCGAAGAACCATCATCGTCACCGCAAGCCCCAAAGGCAAGCGACAGGCAAAGCAACGAAAGCATCAGAGAAATTTTTGAGCGCATATGGAATCCTTTATTTGACGGCAAATATATTCATGTTTTCTTTGAGATTCATCAAAAAAAATTCACCTTTCATTCAACAAATCAGTCGTATTGGACAAAACTCAACTATTCGGGCTTCGAGAATTCCTTCACAATCTCTTCATATGGACCGCTATCCTGGGTATTACACCAATAAGTAGCCTTGCAAAGTTTATCCTTACAAAACTCAAGAATTCTCCCCTGCCACTCATGCCAATCGTTCCCGTGTTCATCGGGAGCATTCCCCAATCTTTTCCAATCAAGCCATTCCCAAGTGGAATCAGAATTCTGCTTAAAATGGAATCCAAGTTTTTTGACCTCCTCTTTGGTCATTCCCAGTTTAAGTCCAATACTTGGGGAATAACGAAGTTTGCACTTCGGAAGGCTTCGAGTATCGCCTTTCGCAATGGAAACCGATTCTATAGACGTCCATCCACCCATTGCTCCGGAAGCATAGGTAACAACATTGCCATCCTGTTTACAAGTCAGATAATCATCACAAGACTCACAACTGGTAGAATCCGTCGAGCCTTCTCGAAGGATATGGCAACCTTTGCACATAACATCATCAAACGTCAAATTTTTACTTCCGCCAATGACACTATCGTCTATATTTTGCGCCCACAACAGAGACACAAACGCAAGCATTAAAAGTAACGAAAATTTCCTTTTCATTTTCAATTTTTCTTCACATTCAAAAAACGGGTCCTCGGACCCGTTTTCATAATTCATAATTCAAGAAATTAAAACCTCGTTTTAGTTTCTCGTCAGCGTCTTGTACTTGATGGGCTTCGGATTGTCGGCGTCTTCGCCAAGGCGCTTGCGGCGATCGGCTTCGTATTCGCTCCAGTTGCCTTCGAACCACACGACCTTGGAATCGCCTTCGTAAGCGAGGATGTGGGTCGCGATGCGGTCGAGGAACCAGCGGTCATGCGAGATGATCACGGCGCAGCCTGCGAACTTGAGGATAGCCTGTTCCAAGGCCTGCAACGTTTCGATGTCCAAGTCGTTCGTCGGTTCGTCGAGGAACAACAGGTTACCCGGCTGCTGCAGGTTTTTCGCCATGAGCACGCGGTTGCGCTCACCACCGGAAAGTTGCGCGAGTTTTTTCTGCTGGGCGGCACCCGTGAAGTTGAAGAGTCCGCAGTAGGCGCGGCCATTCATCTTCTTGTCGCCAATCATGATTTCGTCGTTTCCGCCCGTGATGGATTCCCAAACAGTCTTGGAATCGTCCAGAGAATCGCGGCCCTGTTCCATGCTGATAATCTGCACGGTTTCGCCAATCTTCAAAGTACCGCCATCCGGTTTCTCGGTGCCGGTAATCATCTTGAACAAAGTCGTTTTACCAGCGCCGTTCGGACCGATAATGCCCACGATGCCGGAGCGCGGCAGGCTGAAGTTCAAATCGTCGAACAGCACCTTTTCGCCAAAGGCCTTCTGCAAGTGTTCCGCCTGAATCACGATGTCGCCCAAGCGGTTGCCGTTTGCAATGTGAATCTGGGCGACCTTAATTTGTTCGCGAGAATCTTCAGCAAGCAAGTCTTCGTAAGCCTTCAAACGGGCCTTGCTCTTCGCCTGGCGAGCCTTGGGGCTTGCCTTCACCCATTCCTGTTCACGGGCAAGGCGCTTCTGACGGTCGGATTCGCCCTTCTCTTCGTTCTTCATGCGTTCGAGCTTCTGGTCGAGCCACTGGGCGTAATTGCCTTCCCAAGGAATGCCGCGGCCGCGGTCGATTTCCAGAATCCAGTTCGTGACGTTATCGAGGAAGTAACGGTCATGGGTCACGAGAATCACGGAGCCCTTGTATTCGCGCAGATGGCGTTCGAGCCATGCGACGGTTTCCGCATCCAAGTGGTTCGTCGGTTCGTCGAGCAACAGCAAATCCGGTTCTTCCAAGAGCAAACGGCAAAGGGCCACACGGCGCTTTTCACCACCGCTCAAGTTCGTCACCGGCCAGTCGCCCGGCGGGCAGCGAAGAGCGTCCATCGCAATTTCGATGTTGCGGTCAAGGCTCCACAAGTCCTGCGCGTCGATGATGTCCTGGAGTTTCGCCTGTTCGTCCAAAAGCTTGTTCATCTCGTCGTCTTCCATGGGTTCTGCGAACTTCATGGAGATTTCGTTGAAGCGGTCGAGGACGGCCTGCTTTTTAGCCACAGCCTGCATCACGTTTTCCTTCACCGTGAGATTCGGATCAAGCTGCGGTTCCTGCGGCAAGTAGCCTGCGGTGCGGCCCGGTTCAATCCAAGCTTCGCCCTGGAATTCCTTGTCGATGCCCGCCATGATGCGCAAAAGCGTCGACTTACCGGCACCGTTCTGGCCGATAATACCAATCTTTGCGCCATAGTAGAAACTCAAGGAAATGTCCTTCAAGACTTCCTTGTTAGGCGGATAAGACTTGGTCATCTTGTACATGTAGAAAACGAATTTTTCTGCTTTATTTTCGGCCATATTTTTTAGTGATTAGTGGTTGGTGGTTAGTGGTTAGTTTTTGTGCATGGGCACATTTTTTCCAGCAATATATAAAAAAAAGTGAAGCGAGAATAGTATCTAGTGGCTGGGATTTAGGATTAGATGAATTATAAGTTATGAAGTATGAGATTGGCAGCTGGGAACATCGGCTCTTTGAGCCTCCAGAATGACGATGCAAAAAATGTCATCCTTCATTCTTCATCCTTCATTCTTCATCCTTCATTCCCTATTCACTGTTCACCGCCCAAACAAATTGCTTCGTCGCTAGCTCCCTGTCCGCCGACAGTCAAACTCGCAACGACGTCCCCACACAATTCACCCTAACAGCACCCTCGCCCTACGCATTTGTGTTCATTGCACAATCGCTTCGCTCTTGTGCCAAAAGCACGCAAGATTATGAAGCAGCAAAATGCTTGCATTTTGATATTTCATAACCGCCACTGCGAACGCCATAGGCGTTCAATGCTAGGCTCGGAACAAACCTTTAAGCGAGTAAAGCAAAAATGCTTGCATTTTTATTTTCGAGCGCCAGGTTTGGCATTTATGCCATGTCCAAGCAACAATGCGCAAGCGAATCAAGCAATCGTAAACTC
>JAZLIJ010000214.1:0-48683 GCA_045617325.1 Fibrobacter sp. | reverse complement strand
CGCAGCTGCGGTTATGAAATATCAAAATGCAAGCATTTTGCTGCTTCATAACCTTGCGTGCTGTTGGCACGGGACCCCAAACTTGATTCGGGGGACTATGCAATGAACACAAATGCGTAGGTCGAGAGTCGCGGTGAGGATCACCCCTTCTGCAACTACCGTCTACTGCCTACTGTCTACTAATCACCCCACCATGATGTCTTCTTCGGCGAACCAGGCGCGGTCCTGGGTCCTGCCGGCGACTGCGGAGATGAGGAAGAGGGGCCCCATGCGGCCTATGAACATGACGCTACAGATGACAATTTTTCCGATGAAAGAAAGCTCGCTTGTGAGTCCCATGGAAAGTCCGCAGGTGCTGTAGGCGCTGACGACTTCAAAGAGAACTTTCAGGAAACTGTTTTCGCTTGCGTTCGCGGCGGTCTCCGTGCAGAGAAGAATCAGTGTCGCAGTTACGATGACGACAATGGCGACAACGAAAATTCGGACGGCTTTATCTACGGTACTTTCGGGGATGGTTCTTCCGAGAACCTGCGTCTTTTCGTTACCAAGCAGACGATTGATTCCAAGCAGGCTGATGACTGCTGCCGTGGTAATTTTGATGCCGCCACCGCAACTGCCTGGATTTGCGCCGATAAGCATGATGACGATGAAGAAGAAGAGGGATGCTTGCGTCAGGCTTGGGATGTCTACGGAATTGAGGCCTGCGGTTCGGCTTGTGAATACCATGAACATTATGGATTGCGCATTTTCCGCAAAACTATTGCCATTGAAAAGATTGTTCCATTCGGTGAATGTGAATACGGCTGTACTTACGAGGATTACGATGATTGTTCCGAACGTCGCAATTCTTGTATGAAGTGATATGCGACGAAGCGCCTTGAGCTTGAAATCGAAAAGATATTGCAGTTCGGTGATGGCGAGAAATCCGAATCCACCCGCGAGAACTAGGATGGAAGTTGTGATGTTCATTACCGGGTTGTATTGGAATCGAACCAGCGAGTCTGGAAACAGTGTGAAGCCTACGTTGCAAAAACTGCTGACCGCCTGGAAAAGGGAGTTGAAAATGCGGTCGTAGAGTTCAAGGTCCTTGAATTGCGTGAAGTAGACGATTCCACCGATAGCCTCCAGGACGAATGTAAACGGAAGTACGGCTTTTAAGATGCGGCCCGCGTCAACGTTACCTTCCTGTGTGAAATTCGAGAGGAGAACGGATTGATGGTTGAATCCTGGGTGCATTCCGGCAAGCAGGATGAGCACTGTGGATACGGTCATGATTCCGAGACCGCCCATTTGCATAAGGATGACTAGTACCCAGTCGCCAAAGTGTGTAAATGTGCTGCTGATATCCACGACGGAAAGTCCTGTGACGCACACCGCGGATGTTGAAGTGAATAGCGCCTGCAAAAAATTAATTGGCTCATGTGTCGCCTTGGGGAGGCTTAAAAGTCCGGCTCCAATGAAAATCAACAATAAATAACCCAGAACGACTAGTGAAATGGGATTCGCCTGTTTTTTCGCCTTGATTACATTTTCGTAAACGGATTCGGAAAACGCCTGGTATTTGGAACGCAACATGGAGCCGAATTTAGTAAATTCAATGGGTGTAGTGAAAGGACGTTTATATTATGGTGTGGTATTGACGTTTATAAAGCCTTGGGAATGTTTGTCAAAAAATATGGATGTGGATTTTGTATAATTCTTTAAATGTTGTGCGAAAATCTAGCTGAAGAGTTATATTTGTGTTGTTAGGAGATTTATGAAAAAAATACTTTATATTGTAATTTTTGCAGCGATGACCGCTTTTGCCGGAGATTTGTCGGCGGGTAGTTTGTCGGATACGCAGATGCAGAAATTTTTTGAATTCAGCAAACAGGGAAAGTACACTGAGGCTGCGATGGCGTTTATTGAACATTTGCAGTCTATTGATGAACAGCCTGAGCTCAAGGCCTCTGAAATAACGAAATATACGGGTTTTCTGAAGCAGATTTATACTGAACATGGGAAGCCTTTTGGTTATACGAAATGGAAAACAAAAAGCCTTTCCAAGAATTGGGTTCAGTCTGTCTATCAAGTCAATTGTGAAAAGTCGGCATGGATGATTGAGTTGACTGAATATACATCACCCGATGGTAAAAGTACATTTGACGCCTTTGTTTTTGCAACAGAAGATGATGTCTTTAAAATATATGGAAAATAAGGAGAAAAAATGAAAATCAAGTCTATTGTTCTGTCCCTTTGCCTTTGCTCTTTTGCTTTTGCTGGGCCTCATTCGAGTGATTGCGTCAAGAAAATGGTTGATATGTTGAAACAGGATAAGTTTGATAAGGCCTTCGAGGCTGTATTGGACAATAGCCCGTTTATCATGGGAAGTTCCAATGTCTCGAATATCAAGATGCAGTATACGACGGTTTTTCAGAATGTCATTGCCCAGTACGGCAAACCGTTTGGTTTTCAGGTTCTTGGTTCCAAGACGATAGGAACCCTTGAACGTACCGGTTTTTTGATTCAGTGTGAAAAGAACGCCTGGGTGATTGAGTTGGTGGAATACAACAATACTAATGCCAAAAAGCAATATATCGTAAATTTCAACATTCTCAGTGAAACGGATGGATTTACCAGATATGGCGTTTAGCTTTTATTCAGTATAATTTTTTTTACTTTTGTGTGCCACGGTCTTTGGAGACCGCGGCTTTTTTTCTAAATTTGCTCGCGCTATGGGAAATTTACGTGCAATTCTGATGCCCATCGCGATTGTCGCCGGCATCCTGATTCCAGAGGCGCATTTCTTTGCGCCCACACTTCCGTTCTTGATTGGACTCATGATGTTCTTAACGTTTGTGACGAAGATTCCCCCACAGACGCACGGCTACACGTTCAAGATAGAAGTTCGCGCCCTTGTGGCAAGCTTTATTCTCATTGGAGTTATTTGGGGAATCGTCAAGTTGTTTAACCTTCCGCGTGAGGTGCTTTTGGGGGGCGCTATCATTGCGCTTTGCCCTCCTGCAAATGCGGCGCCTGCCATGGCGAAAATGCTTGGCGGCAGTGCTTCCTTGGCCTTGAAGGTTTTCTTGAGCGGGAATCTCATCGCCTGCTTCAGCATTCCTTTGGTGTTCGGCTACCTTACCGGTTCCGATGCGCCACTTTCCGAAGTCGCAATGAAGATTTTCAACACCATACAGCCGATTATCAGCATCCCGCTGGCGTTTGCGCTTGGGCTTCGCGCGTTTTATCCGGAACTTGCCGACCGTGCCGCCAAATTCCAGAAATACACGATGATTATTTGGACTGTCTCCGTGTTCATCATTTTGGCGAAGGCGAGCTTCGACATTCGCGAGATGGGCTTTGCCGACTTGTGGAATAGCGGAAAGCTCCCGATGATGGCTGGGGTTTCCCTGGTGCTTTGCATTTTACAGTTCTGGGTGGGCTGGGTCTGTGAAAAGGGCCGTCGCCCCATCGAAGGCTCCCAGAGCATGGGACAGAAGAATACGACGCTTGTCATCTGGGTCGCGAGCCTTTATGCGGGCCCGGTCGTGGCGCTTGCGCCGACTTGCTACGTGGTGTGGCAGAACCTTGTGCTTACCTACATGACCGCGAAGATTAAACCTGGGAATAAGTAGTAGACCATAGGAAGTGGAACTGAAAATGTTCGTTCCACCCTGGATTCTATCGTGTTCCTATCGCTTCGGTCACCCTGGATTTTATCGCCCGTTGGGCTCCAGAATGACAACAATCAATCTCATAATTCATTGTTAATTGTTAACTGTTCATTGTTAATTGATATATATTTGCCTAGAGCGGCGCGCTGCTGGAGTAATGTGTCGCCAGGATTGGTTTCTATGAAATGCTCGAATTGGAGTTTCGTTCTTGCTTCGGTTGTTTTGGCTGGAGCTTGTGTTCATGTTTCTGCCCAGACGAAGGTCGTTGTCGATCCCGGAAAAAAGTATCAGGTATTTGAAGGATTTGGTTCCAGCCTTTGCTGGTGGGCTGTGAAGGTTGGCGCCTGGAATGAGGCGAATCGCGACAAGCTTTTGGGTGCAGTGGCCGATCCGGATACGGGCCTTGGATACAATATTTTCCGCTACAATATCGGTGGCGGTGACCAACCGGGGCATAACCATTTGACGAAGGGTGATGGCGGCGCCGCTGTGCCGGGCTACAAGCCAACGGAAAAAGGCGACTATGACTGGGATGCGGATGCCGGACAGCGCGATATCGCTATCAAACTGTCGAAACTTGCGAAGGAGCCGATTTTTGAGGCTTTCAGCAATTCTCCTCCGTGGTGGATGACGAACAGCGGCTGTGTTTCGGGTGGCAATAACGGCGCCGACAACTTGAAGTCGGATTATTTTGACGATTTCGCCGATTACCTTTCCGAGGTGGCGAAACATTTCAAGGATGAATGGGGCATTACGTTCCGCACGGTGGAACCGTTCAATGAGCCGAGTGCTGGCTGGTGGAGTGCGAACGGCAATCAGGAAGGTTGCGGCTTCAAGAACAACCAGTCCAAGATGATTGTGGAACTCGGCAAGGCCTTGAAGGCTAAGGGGCTTTTCCCAGAGACTTCTGTGAGCGCCGCTGACGAATCCAATATCGGTACCGCTCTGAGCCAGTTCAACGGCTATACCGACGAAGCGCTTTCGTATATGTTCCAGGTGAACACGCACAGCTATTCCGGCCATGATTCCCGCACGAAGTTTTATAATGCAGCCTTTGCAAAGGACAAGCGCATTTGGCAGTCCGAATCCGGACCGCTTAGTGGAACAGGGAACGAGAATATCGCCTTGTTCATGGCGGGAGTCATCATGGGCGACCTCCGCGACATGAAAGCGAATGCCTGGGTGGATTGGCAGTTGGGTGATCCTGGTGAAAACTGGAGGACCATTGCGCTTGACCATAAAAACCAGGCGTTTTCCTACGGAGTGCGTTATTATATGCATGCAGCCTTCAGCCGCGTGCTGCGTCCGGGTTCTAGAATCATCGACAGTGACAACGGCAATACGCTTGCGGCACTTCGTCCGGATGGTTCGCTTGTGCTCATTGTGCGCAACAGTAGCGGAAGTGATGTGAAGTATAATTTCGACTTGAGCGGATTCGATAAAATCGGAACGACGGCAAAAGTCAACATGTTCGCTCTTCCAGGAAGCCTCACTTCGCAGGCGGATTTGACGGTTTCGAACAAGTCGCTTGCCATGACTGCGAAATCGAATACGATTACGACGATGGTGATTGAAGGCGCCGAAGGTGGCGTCTGCAAGCCGAGCGACATTGTCCCTTATGTGAATATCAATGATGCTGGCTGGAACGAGACAACCGAAGTGAACGTTAAGAAGGGTGCTTCTATTGTGATAGGCCCGCATCCGTGGGAAGGCGGTCGCTGGGTCTGGACGGGCCCGAAGGAATTCAAGTCCACGAACCGCGAAATCAACTTGAAAAATATGGACGGCACCATGAGCGGCATCTACAATGCGGTTTATACAAATTCCGTCGGATGCGAAAGTACCGTTGACATTAAGGTGATTGTCGATGATCCGGAACATCCGTATGTGGAACCCGCAAAAGAAGATACGGCGAAGAAGGATACGAGCAGAACGTTTGTCTATGATTTCGCAAAGCGTTCAATCGGTGTTTCCGCATTTGTGAATAACGGGGAACTTTTTGTTACTGCGCCAAAGCAGGAACTTCAGCTTTCCCTGTTCGACATGCAGGGGGTCCTTGTCGCAAGTAGGTCGTTCTCTAACGGAAATGTTTCTGTATCGCTCCGGTCCATGACGCAAGGCGCCTACTTTATCCGAATCCAGAATAACCGCGGAAAAGTATTTTTCCAGAAAGTTGTTAAGAACTTGTGAAATTTGAGGAATGTACCTGCTAAAATGCATTTTTTTTCCTAGTTAGCAGGTACGTTTTTGACTTTGTTTGTGATGTCTTGAAAAATTGAAAAAAATTGTGTGGAGTACCTGCTAAAGGGTTCTTTTGTTTTCTTTTGCAGGTACATTTTATGCGAAATGCGCAATTTCTGACTCTGATGAGAATAAAAAAGACGATCCCTACGATCGCAACTCTCGAAACTACTAATCCTAAAAAGTTAGCAGTGCCTCGGATTTTGTTTTTCACACCGAAGTGCGTATAAACTGAATCACAAGAGCGACGAGCTGTAAAAATTCTGTTAGATCGGGCGTTTATATCGTGGGACCGCCATGTATTGTAATATACATTGCTTGATGCGCTAAAACAAGCCCTTTTGATGTCTAAATTGGACTATATTTTAGCTGGACTAAGGAGCCTGAGATGAAAAAGTATAGTCGCATTTTGAAGAGGGGTGTGTTGGCTGTTGTCGCTTGCATGGTTGCTGTTGCTGCCGTGATTTTGTACTCGCAGGCGATGTTGAAAAAAGAGGGCGTTGAATCGGGGAAAGTGGATGATGGTTTTTTGTATTCGTCATTAGCGATGGAAACAGAGGATTCTGTACTTGGTATGCCGTTCAGAAAATATCCGATTGATTTGAAGAATGTGCATGCGACACTTGTGGAATATCCGTATGGAGCGTCTCAATTGCTGAGTGCGTCGCGGGATTCGTCGCGACAGATAAAGTTCATGATGCCGTCGGGAATCATTTTGTACATTCATGGGTATAATGATTATTATTTCAATAGAGCGATTGCTGAAAAGGCTGATTCTGCTGGATATGCATTTTTCGCCATAGACTTGCATGCTTTTGGCCGCTCATTTGATGGCAAGTCGATTCGCTGCGATATGAGTGATATTTCGGAATACTACGAGGAGCTGGATTATGCTTTGGAGATGGCGTGGGTTGCTGTAAAGTTGAAGCTTGAACAGCGTCTTGTTGGCCAAATACAGGATTCTTCAAGTGAGGAACAGGTTTCTCGAATTTTGAAAGATATTAAGCGTCCGCCCACTATTTTGATAGGTCATTCTCTTGGTGGGTTGATTGCCAGCGTATATGCTGCTGCGCGACCTGACTTGAATTTTGGAGCGATGGTCTTGAACAGCCCGTTTTTGGAAATGAGTTTTGGCTTGATGATGCGGAAGATGGTTGTTCCGCTGGTTGCTGCTTTTGGCTTGTTCTGCCCTGAATGCTCTCTTGGAACGACTGGAAATCCGAACTACGCTTATTCGCTGTTGAAAAGTGAAAAAGGCGAATGGGAGTACGATACCGCTTGGAAGTCGCTGGATAGACCGGAGACCAGGTTGCATTGGATGCGTGCTGTTTACAAGGGACAGGAATTGGTGCGTGAAGGCTTGAACCTCAAAATGCCGATTCTTGCGATGCACAGCGATTGCAGTGTCGATGATGACGAATGGACTGACAAATATTTGCGTTGTGATGGTGTTCTCGATGCGGATTTGTTTGATGGTCCATCGTCAATGCTTGGTGAAAACGTAAAAATCACTACAATACATGATGGTCTCCATGACCTTTACCTTTCCCGGAAGGACGCTCGCGATGCTGCATACAAGGCTACTTTTGAGTTTATAGACACATGTGTCCGTAAATCGAAATGAATTTGAAAAGTGAAAAAATTCTATAATTTGTCAAAAAGAGGTTTGATATGATTATTGATTTGAAAGGCATGGAAACGACGGTGCTTCCGAATTTCAAGGGTGGCGAAAAGGAATTCAAGGCCAAGATGTATTTTGACGGGACGACCCGCATTATGCAGGGGACGCTTGAGCAGGGCGCTTCTATCGGATTTCATAAGCATGAAACCAACAGTGAAATCATGTTCATCCTTTCGGGGAAGGGCAAGCTGCTGTTTGATGATGGCGTTGAATATGTCGAAGCCGGCCAGTGCCATTTTTGCCCCAAGGGGCATTCCCACAGCTTGATTAATGAAAGCGCCGAGCCACTTGTGTTTTGCGCATGCGTTCCGGAACTTGTCTAATTATTTAAGTAAAAGTTTTAAGGAGAATTAGATGTCCAAGTTGATGCGTTCTATTTCTGGTATTCGCGGTATCGTGGGTGACACGCTTACGCCGCAGGTCTTGCAGAGTCATGTGCGCGCCTTCCTCGAAATCACGAAGGCGAAGCGCGTGGTTATCGGTCGCGACAGCCGTCCGACGGGTGAAGCGATTGTGCAGTTTGTCGCCGGTATATGCCGCCTCTCCGGAGTCGATGTCGTGGATGTCGGACTTTCTACGACTCCGTCCGTGGAACTTTTGACGACTCATTTCAAGGCGGATGCTGGCATTATCATTACCGCAAGCCACAATCCGCTGGAATGGAATGCCTTGAAGTTCCTCAATAACAAGGGACTTTTCCTTGGGCCTGCCGATGTGAAGGAACTTTTTGCCTTGGCTGATGCGAACCAGTTCAGCTATCCCGACTACCGCACGATGGGCAAGTACGAGGTGGCGCCTGATGCCGATGGCATTCACGTGGACGGAACTCTCAAGATTCCGTTCGTGGATGTGGAAGCGATCAAGGCGAAGAAGTTCAAGGTGGCTGTGGATGCCGTGAACGGTGCAGGCAGCTTCATTGTGCCGCGCTTGCTGGAACAGCTCGGCTGCGAAGTGGTGCGTGTGCATTGCGAGCCGGACGGGACGTTCCCGCGCGGAGCCGAACCGATTCCTGAAAATCTCGGCGACCTTCGCGAGGCTGTCAAGAAGAACGGCTGCGCCGTCGGCTTTGCCGTCGACCCGGATGCTGACCGTTGCGCACTCGTGAGCGGCGAAGGCGAAAGCATCGGCGAGGAATACACGCTTGCGATTGCGACGGACGAAGTGCTTGCGCAGAAAAAGGGCTCCGTTTGCGTGAACCTTTCCACGAGCCGCATGAACGAGGATGTCGCTGCAAAGTACGGCTGCGAATTCAGCCGCGCCAAGGTGGGCGAAATCAACGTGAGCCTCCAGATGATTGAGAATGGCTGCGTTATCGGCGGCGAAGGAAACGGCGGCGTGATTCTTCCGGCGCTGCATTATGGACGCGATAGCCTCGTTGCCGCAGCTCTCGTGCTTAGCTGGATGGCGCATCATGACGGCGGCCCCGAAAAGTTCGCCCGCGAAAATCCCGCCTACGTGATGCCCAAGAAGAAGTTTGAACTTGGCGACAAGAAGGTCGCCGACATCCTCCCGAAGGTGAAGGCGGAATTCGCCGGCTGGAAGAGTGACGAACGCGACGGCCTCTGGCTCGGCAGCGAAAAGTCCTGGGTCCACGTTCGTGCCAGCAACACGGAGCCCGTGATTCGCGTCATTGCGGAAGCGCCTACCGAAGCAGAAGCGGAATTGCTCTGCTCCAAGGTGGAAAGGCTCATCTAGCTGTTGCGTACATTGTCTCTCGCCGACTCGCTGTAGGTTTACTACGGCTTCCTAAAATAGTGAATATAAGTTTCTCACTGTTCATTGTAAAAAAACTCCCCGTGAACGGAATCAAGGGGAGTTTTTTTGCATTGAGAGAGTTTCGTTAGCGAAACGTTAGAACTGCTCAAAGAACTTGTGGACTTCTTCCGGGACCCAGGTGTTCTGCCAGCCCTGGCCAACGCCGGTGTTTCCGCCATCGTGAGCGGTCCACTGGTGTTCGCCGTTCCAACTGCAGAATTTCACGGGGAAGCGCGGGTCGACCGTCTTGAAATCGTAGCAGAGATGCCCTGCGGTGCCGTTGAATTCTTCCGGCTTTTCGCTGCTGGCGTCGGTAAATTGGCTATCGCCGTCAGATGCCTTGCCGTTGTTCTTGAGAATTGCCGGCAGGGTAGAGGTAAGATCGCGATTGTATTGGCATGTTCCATCGCGCTTGCCGTGGACTGCCATCCAGGCGATAGGTTTGCCCTTGTTCTGGGGGAGGTAAATAACCTGATCCACGGGGGCGTAGACGGCCACGGCGCGAATCCTGTGCTGCATATCCCAAGCGAGCGAGTTCGTGTACATGGCGCCGAAGCTGAAGCCTGTCGCGAATACGCGGCTGGTGTCAATGCAGTAGTTGTCTTCCATAGTGGTGAGCAGCTTGTCGAAGAACTTGTGGTCCTTGTCGCTTGTCATGCTCCATGGCATTCCGTCCGTATCGCCACGCGGGGCTACGAAGATGTAGTTGCCTTCCTTGTCCAGATTCTGCTGGCCGTAGTACGGCGTCGGATGGTCGTAGTCCGGAGCGTGGTGGACGAAGTCTTCGGCGTTAGAACCCATGCAGTGCATGGCGAAGAGAATCTTGTACGGCTTGTTGTTATCGTAGTTCTTCGGCAAGGTGATGAAGAATTCGCGGTTTTCGCCGTTGACATTCAATTCAAAGCGTTCGCCGTTTTCGACGCTCTTGGTTTTCTTCAAGGAGGAATTCTTGCCGCAACCCGCACTTGGGCGCGGAGCGTTACCGAGTGCGTAACCGAAAGCGTACTGCTTTTCCTTCGGGGCGCTCTTCTTGAGAGTCAGCTTGAGGGTTGTATCGAGGCTTGTGAGAGGAACGTTCAAAGTGTCGAAGCCTTCTGCAACAATGCGGAGCGCCTCGTCCTTGGCGGCTTCCTTGTTCAGGCTGGCGTCGCTTGCCGTACCGAAGGATGTGCTGTAGGAACCGTCTGTTGTAAACTTGAAGTTTTGCTTTGCGCTGCCGACGGAGACCTGGGCGAAATAGGTGCCCTGTCCTTTGATGCTCTTGCGCAAGTCCATTTCGCCGGAACCCTGGAGGACCTTCTTGAATACCTGGTTTCCCATGGCGTCAAAAATCCTGACCTGCACCGGGGAAACGCTGCTCTGCGAATACGAAAGAATGCCGCTGTTTACTCCGATATAGCCCACGGAATTCATTGCGCGGAAGGAAATTGCTTCCTTGGTGGTGTCGATTTCGTCTTCGTGAATGGTGAACTCGCCCTTTTCGTCGGTGACTGCGGACTTCTTTTCTTGAAGAAGATCGACTTTGGCGTCTTTTACCGCCTTGCCGTCTTCATCGGCGACTGTCCCCTGTACCGTATAGGCGAAAGCTGTTGATGAAAGTATCGTGGCGACTGCCAGCGACCCAAGTGTGAAAAATTTCTTTTTCATCCACTACTCCTTTTTATTTTTTTTTTTACAAAACCCCAAATTTTTTATACCCAAATACCAATTTCCGCCTAAAATAATTTGAGAAACAGAGAAAAATACGTTTGTAAACAAAAAATTATGGATTATTTATCCATGATGAAATAATCTATTTTGGATTACGGTGTCGGATGAAATCGAATAGGAGTGAGCGTTTGTAATGCTTTAAGTCGATTTACTGATTTTTGGATGAAATGTTTGATTATGTTGTACTAAAAAAGAGTATATTTGGGATAGGGAAATTTTTTCATGAGAAGGAAAATGAAAATATCGCGAACGATGGCTGTGTTGCTTTGGGGAGCCGCTAGCGCAATGGCTTTTGATACATGGATTGGCGGGCAGAAGGACTATCAGATTTATACAGGGCTTGATGCCGGGGACGAAACCAGCGGATACTGGTACGAGTTTACTGATGACGAATTGAACGGAAATTCGGCTGTTTTGTGGAACGCGCCTAAGGGTAGTGGCTACCATGTACTTGATTCTGTGGATAACAAATGTTCGGGCATTTGCGGAACAGCCAAGTTGGAAGGTGCCTTGAAGAATGGGGCGAAACCTTTTGCGGGTGTTGCCTTTGATGTCGCGGGAAAGGCTTCGCAATCGGACACTTACCCTGCTACAGGGGATGCTTCTGCATGGAAAGGACTTTGCGTTGCGTATAATTCCGACTTCGATATGCGTCTGGAACTTGGAATGGACTCGTCTGCGGAAAATGTTTATGGCGAAAAAAATCCGTATGTCATGCTGAAAAAAGGTGACGGCGTGATTCGCAATGTAGCCTGGGAAGATTTTTTGTTGCCGGAGGGCGCCGCGTATGCTGATGGAGTGGAGGCTGCTACGAAGCTTGTGTCTGTGCGTTTCAAGTTCCAGGCGGAGGAGAATACGGGCTGCTATCATTTCAATGTTTTCGCTGTCGGACCTTACGAAAAATGCTCTGTGACCGATACTGTGAAAAAGGCTTCCCTTGCCGCTATGGATGACTTGCGTGAGTGTGGAACTTTTGCCGTAGCTTCTGTGAAGCTGGCTCCACGGGTTCAAGTAGCCTTGTCTGGTCGCCAACTTTCGCTTTCTGGGGTCTCGTTTGGGGAGACGCTTCGATTGATGAATGTCCGTGGAGATGTTGTGCGCACGGAAAATTTGAGCCACTTTGAAAATTTCCTTGATTTGACCTCGCTTCCGTCTGGTATCTATCTGCTGCAAATTAAGGGCGCATCCTTGAACTACTCCAGGAAGATTGTTCTGAACTAAAAGTTTTGGATGTCAAGGCGACGAAATACCGCCGAAAAAAAAGACCGCGGCTTGGATGTGCTGCGGCCTTTTTTGAAATAGAAACTAGTCCAGCTTGCCCTGGTAGAGATCCAGAATCTTGCGGGCGAGAAGGCTTGTGTATTTTGCGTTGACTAATGTTACCTGCGCACTTTCAAGGTTGTTCTTCTGCGTCAGGAGGTCGGTGTAGGTGATGGCGCCTGCGTTCCGCTGTTCCTCGGCGACTTGCACCGCTTCTTTTTCGGCTTCTACTTGCATGATGGCTGCCTTCCACTGCATATCGGCGCTGATGGCGTTCAAGTAGAGCTTTTCAATGTTGTTTGTGATGGATTTGAGGTCTTCCTGAATGGCGATTTGCTTCTCGGATTCATTCACCTGAGATATCAGAACCTTGTTAGCGGTAGCGCCTCCATCGATGATGGGAATGCTGACGTTGAGGGAGATGGAGTGGCGGTATCCGTCCTTGAGCTGCGTTCCGCTCTTGGTTTCGGATTCCCATTTGCTTAAGCCGGTGCTTGCGCTTGCGCCGAGGCTTACTTTGATGGAATTGCCCTTGCCTGCGATTTTCGTGTTTATGGCGGCGGCCTGGACATTTACGCTGTCGGACTTGAGGCCCGGGTGAAGTTCAATAATGCGCTTTTGCAAGTCCTGTAGGCTGGGGAGCGCTTCTAACGAATCAGGCGTCTCAAGGCTCATTTCGGGAGCGGAGACGTCAAAGTCTTCGCTTTCGGGGAGTTCGAGCAGTTGGCGTAATGTAGTCTTTGATGTGGTGACGTTGAGTTCCGCGGTGAGTTTCGCGACCTGCTTTTGCAGGACGTTCGATTGCGATTGGGTCAGGTCCTTCTTGGTGATGGAGCCTGCGTCAAAGAGCTTTTCGTAGTGTTCCTGTTCCGCTTGTGAAAGTTCCACGGAGCTGGTTGCCGTGCGGAGTTTTTCGGTCGCTGCAAGGAGGTTGATGTAAGCGTTCAGGACGTTTTCCTGGATGGTGCGCTCTGTTTGCTTGGTGCTGTGCTGTGCGGCAATCTTGCTCAGTTCACCCTGCTCTATGGAAAGGCTTGTCTGTCCGCCGTCCCAGAGGGTGTAGGATGCGCTGAGACTCATGCTCAGGCTGTAGTGGTCTTCCGCCTTGTCGACGAAGGGGTGGTCGGAGAGCGAGTTGCCTATACTTGCGGAAAGGGTCGGGTAGTTGCCCGTCCTGGCCTGTTCTATGTTCAAGTCGGCTTGCTGTTCGCGGAGTTTTGCGGTTTCTAGCTGGAGGCTTTTCTCCTTGGCTTGCTTGAGGCAGGCATCCAAAGTCCATGCGCTTTCGGCATAAATGAAGGTTGCTGATGCAAAAATTCCGAAAAAGACTGCTTTTTTGTTAATCATGCCCTTTAGATGTCCGGGAAAAAGTTTTGGTTTCTACGTCTAAAATAGAAATATTTGCCTGTAGCAAATGCCATAGTGGGGAAATAAAAAAGCCTCCGCAAGAGGGAGGCCTTTTTAAGTGGACGGTACTGGATTTGAACCAGTGACCTCTGCCGTGTGAAAGCAGCGCTCTAAACCAACTGAGCTAACCGTCCAAAAGTGACAACAAATTTAAAAAACATTGAAATTGTTGTCAAGGGGTAGTTTAAAGGAATTTATCTTCGGCGGCGCGAAGGATGGAGAGGAATTCCGCCGGAGTCTTCGAGGCGATGAGGTCCTTGCGGACGTTCCCGTCGGCGAGGATGCGGCTCACGCTTGAAAGAGCCTTGAGGTGCGGTCCGACAGTGTTGCCTGGGCTTACGATAAGGATGAGCAGGTAGACCGGTTCGCCGTCGAAGGACTGGAAGTCGAGGCCCTTTTCAACGGTTGCCGCGACCATGCACATGCGGTCCACATAGTCAATCTTTGCGTGGGGAACAGCAAGCCCGCAACCGATACCCGTGGATCGGCTCTTTTCGCGATTCCAAATTGCCTCGAAAATTTCGTCCTTGTGTTCCAGTTTATAGGCGCTGCAAAGCGTATCGACGAGTTCGTTGAGAATCTCCTCTTTAGTTGCACTGGAAGAATTTATCAAGATACAATTATCCACAAATCTTTCAGAAAGACGCATGAGATTGTTTGTTCCTTATATTAAACCTTTAAACAGATATTTTAGAAAATAAAAAATTGGTAGAGGAGGGCTTTTTCTAAAAAATATTCAAAAAGGAAGAAATTTCCTGCTGAGAATGCATATTCGGGAGGCTGTCGATTGCTTTTCTCATGAGCGCGACCTCGATTTGTCCGGGAGCGGCTGCTTTTTCTATGGCACCGTAGGTGAGGTTTGCTCCCTCCTTGAGGGACCAAATTCTGCTGACTTTTCCTGTTTCTCCCATCCCGAAGGCGGCTACGAGCTCGAAATTTTTTGATTGCTTCTTTGCGAACTTGTAGAGCCTGTCGCAATCATCGGGCGAATTGCTCATGGCGGCTATCTTGATGCCGTCTGCTTTTACTTTTTTTACGTCAAGGGCGAAGAACTTCAGCTCCTGGTCGCAGGGAATTCTTCCGAAGTTGTGCTCGGAAACAAGAATTTTAGTCTGCCTTTGCGAAGCTAGCTTTTGCAAGTTGTCGAAGTCATGCAGATAATCCCGTTCTAGGTCGAGCCAATCGGGGACTTCGGGCGCTTCCATGATTTTTCTCCATAGTGCAGGACGCTCTATCGCTTGAGAGTCGGGGAATATGCCGCCGTCCTTTTTTAGGCGGATGGTTCCGATTTGCCTTACTTCTGGTGCTATTTTGTGCACACGCGAGGATAGCTCTGGCCAAAGTTCTGTATCGAAAAAGTCGTAACGTATTTCTAGAAAGTCGCAGCAGTTGAAATCAATGCGGATGGGATGAATGGCTTCTTTTTCGGCGGCTTCGAGGGTGGTAGGCTCTACGAGACCGACTAGGGATGGTTTTTGGGTCTTTGACATGCTCCAAAGATACATATTGTGGGGCGTTATTGTTGGGGAATCAAATATAGGTGCCTGTATTTTTTCTAAATTGCGAGCGTACAAAAAAAGGATTTTTTATGGCTGAATGTAACGAGAAGAAGGAAGCGCAAGTTCCTGATTTGATTAAGAAAGCCGAGGATTTCTTGTCCTCGAAGCGTCGTATTTTTTTGTGGGGCGGTGTAGATGACGAGGCTGCGGAAAAAATAGTGAAGCAGCTGCTCTACTTGGATTCTCTGAATCATGAGGACATCGTATTTTTCATCAACAGCCCGGGTGGCGTCATTAGCAGCGGTTTGGCTATTTACGATTGCATGAACGCTATTGAAAGTGACGTGGTCACGGTTTGCTGTGGACAGGCTGCATCCATGGGTGCTGTTCTCCTGACCGCAGGCGCAAAAGGCAAGCGCGTTGCTTGGCCTAATGCGAGAATCATGATTCATCAGCCGCTCATTCAGGGCGAAATTGTGGCGCCTGCAAGCGATATCCAGATTCAGGCTGAGGAAATGCTCCGCATTCGCGGCATCACCGGCAAGATTCTTGCGGAAACCTCCGGGCATACTATCGAGGAAATTGACCGCGATACCGAACGCGATAACTTCATGAGCGCCGAAGAGGCCAAGGCTTACGGCCTTGTTGATAAAGTCGAGAGCTTCGTCTAATGGGATTCTTTTCTGCCATCAAGAACGGCTTGGCCAAGACCCGCGATGCCCTGCTTGGGGAATTGAAGGGGATTGTCGGTGCCGGTAAAATTACCGATGAGACCTTGGAAAACCTGGAGGAGCATCTGATTAAGGCCGATGTCGGCGTTGATGCCGCATTCCTTTTGACGGATGCTCTGCGTGAGAATGCACTTGGCAAGTCGCTTACGACAAAGCAGGTGATGGACATCATGCGGAACGAGGCGGAACGTTTGTTGAAAGATCCGCCGCCGTTCGAGCTGAAGGGCAAACCGCATGTGATTCTTGTTATCGGCGTGAACGGTGCTGGCAAGACAACGACTATCGGAAAGCTAGCCTCCCGCTTCATCAAGGAAGGCAAGAAGGTGATGATTGCTGCTTGCGATACGTTCCGTGCCGCAGCCATCGACCAGCTGGAAACGTGGGCTGAACGCTCCGGAGCTGAATTCGTGAAGCACCAGGAAGGAAGCGATCCTGCCGCTGTCGCGTTTGACGCATGCGAGGCTGCTGTCGCCCGTGGCTGTGATGTGGTGCTCGTGGATACCGCAGGCCGCCTTCACAACAAGGATTACCTGATGGAGGAACTCAAGAAGATTGTCCGGGTGATGAAGAAGGTGAATCCGGATTTTCCGCAGGACATGTGGCTTGTGATTGACGGAAACACAGGACAGAACACCATCAACCAGACGAAAATTTTCAACCAGAGTTTCCCGTTGACAGGACTCGTGGTGACGAAGCTGGATGGTACCGCTCGCGGTGGTTCTGTGCTTTCCATTGCAAGTTCCTTGCAAATCCCGATTCGCTGGGTCGGCATGGGCGAGCGCATTGATCAGCTGGTCGTGTTCAATAAGGCCGAATATGTGGACGGCTTGTTTGAAAATGCGCTGGAGCCTAACGAGTAAACGCGAAATCGTTGGAATCGGCTGATGACTAGTATATCCGCGAAAAGATTTGTCTTGGACGAGGCTCGGGTGACCGGGCTTCGTCTTGTGCTTTTGGCGGTTGCGCTGTTTCTCTGTTCTTGCAAAGATAAGGATGTGTCGGTCGATGAAAAACTGGTGAATCTCTTTGTGGATTTGCGAGTTTGCGAACAGCTTTATGGCGGGGAATCGGCGAGTGCTTCGCTTGCTCGGCGCGAGGTGCTGAATCGGCATGGTTACGATAGGGAACGTTTTTTGAGTGAAGTGAACGTTGTTCTTTCCAGTAAGGAACAATGGGTGCCGTTCCAGAAGGCTGTGAACGATAGAATTGATTTGCTGCTTGGAATCCCCAAACCGGAAGAACCGCAGAAAAAAGGGAAGAAAAAATGAAACTATGGCAATTTGCGGGAATCCTCTTTTTTGCGGTCTCGATGGCTTTTGCCGCATCGCCTGCTGCGCCTAAGATGGTGCACTGGATGGATTATTCCGAGGCTCTTAAAAAGGCTAAGAATTCGCATAAGCTGATTTTTGTGGATTTGTATGCGGACTGGTGTGTGCCTTGCCGAATCATGGATGCGAACGCCTATGCGGATCCGACGGTCGCTTCCCTTTTGAATACCCGTTTTTATCCGGTGAAGCTCGATGCCGACGCCCAGGATACCATCGTGTGCGATGGCAAGCGCAAGACGGTACAGCGCTGCTATTTTGACGTTTGGGAGCTCAATGCGCTGCCGGCGATTGTGCTCATCGCGCCGAAGGGGCTTTCCATATTGACCGTTACGCAGTCCATGACTGCCGAAGAGATGAAGTTTTTACTTTACCAGTTCCTGGAAAAGGAAAAGGAGTGGATTTCCCGATGAATGAAACTGTGATTTTCTATTTGCAAGTAGCCTTCTGGGTGCTGCTCTTTTTGCTGGTGCATTGCTATCTGCTCTTTCCGATGACGCTTCCTTTTATAAGTGAAATCTTCAAGCGGAAAAAGGTGAGCGAGGACGATTCGGTGGAATTTCCGACCGTGTCCATCCTGATTTCCGCTTTTAACGAAGAAGCTGTAATTGAACGCAAGATTCATAATATTCTTGAAATTGATTACCCGAAAGATAAGCTGGAAGTGCTGATTGGCGATGATGGTTCCGCTGACAAGACGGCAGAAATTATTGCCCGTTACGCGGACCAGGGCATTACGCTTGTGAAGGCTCCGAAGAATGCGGGCAAGGCCGCCATGCTGAACCGTCTGCAGAAAATTGCGAAGAACGATATTCTTCTGTTCTGTGACGCCAATACGATGTTCTTCCCGAACGTGGTGCGGAAGCTTGTGCATCCATTCCGCGATAAGAAGATTGGCTGCGTCTGCGGTCACCTGATTCTTTCGGACAAGAGTGGAAGCGTCCTTGGCAAGGGGGAAAGCTCTTACTGGGACTTGGAGTCGGAAATCAAGAAATTCGAAGGCATCCTGGATAGACTTATCGGCGGTAACGGCGCCCTTTATGCTATCCGCAAGGAACTTTATACGGAACTTCCGGTGAAGCGGAGCGTCATGGATGACTTCTTCGTGACGACGAAAATTTTGCAGAAGGGCTATTTCTGCACGTTTGTCGCAAGTGCCATCGGTACCGAGCAGACGTCAAAGGAATCCAGTGGCGAATATAGGCGCAAGGTCCGTATCGGTCGCGCGAACTTCAACTTCCTCTTCTCGTATCTTCCTCTTTTGAATCCGTTCCGTCCGCTTCTTGCCTATTTGTTCTTTTCGCATAAGATTGTCCGCTGGTTCTCGCCGCATATCATTATTCTTTTGTATGTGGTGAATGCCCTGCTTTTGACGAGCGGTTTCGTTTACCAGATTTCGTTTGGCTTGATGACGCTTGCCTTGATCCTTTCGCTTACGAAAATTGTGCCTAGCGCCTATTACTTCTTGCTGATGAATGTCGCCATGCTCAAGGGATTCTTCCTTGCATTTACGAAGGAGAAAAGTGGCGGCTGGAAACGCGAAGCGCGCAGCGATGATGATGACGTTTCTTCGGGGAAGACTGTGGCGAAAAGCCTGCTCCCCTTAGTTGCCGCAGGTGCGATTGCATTGGGCGGCTCTCCTGCGCATGCCGGGTTCACGATGGATGTGCAGGGTGGCATCTGCAATCCGGTAAGCCACATGTCAGATTTCAACATGAACTTTTACGGGCATTTTTGGTATCCTGTGGACCAGATGCTTTTTGTCGGCTTGGGAGTCGGCTATGAGGAACTGTCGAATGTCGGCTATATGCCTGTGTCTGGTAGCCTTTGGGTGCGTCTTCCGGTAGGAATAACGGTGCTTCCTGTGGTGACGGGCGACTTTGGCTACATGTTCGGAAGCAATCACCAAATGTTTTGGCGTGCTGGTGGCGGAATCGACATCAAGAACGGGGACCGTTCCTCGATTCTTGTGATGGGCGGTTACCAGTATTTAAACCATATTGACCATGGGTTTACGTATGCCCAGGTTGGAATTCTGGTGGAACTTTAAAGTGGTTCGTGGCCGGTAGGTCATAGGCTGGAATGCCGAACGCGCTGCACTGTTAAAAAGAAAAAGCCCCGGAGGGGCTTTTTTGCTTCTATAGACATCGACTTGAAAGAATTGCTCTAGCTTGAAACCAGAAGCCTCGTTCGAGATGGCTATCCGTTTGCAAGCAGCTGCATCAGCTCGGAGTCAAGACGCTCGGAATTGTTGTACTGGGGAAGGTCGTTGTGGAGCGATTCTCCCTTCGAAACGAGGCCGAAGTCCAGATTCTTGTAGTTCCAGTAGCTGAAGCCGACATCTGCGTCACGGAGAATTTCGAGGAAGTCCCTCATCCACGCGAGTTGGTACTGCCTTGGGACTTGCACGTAGACGCCGAATTCGTTGCAGGCGACCGGAAGGTCGTACTTGGCGCGGAAATCGAGAGCGTTCTGAATGCTTTCTTGCAAGCGAGCCTTGTCCCATTTGCCGTATTCGACATCGAGTCTTGTGCAGCCGCCATCTGCTGGTGGAGCGTAGTCACCGGGCCACGGACGCTTGATTTTGAAGAAGGGGTCTTCAATCCATGCGGCGCCTTGGTGCGTGAAGGTGACTGGCGTGTAGGTGTGGAAACTGTAGATGGCGTTGTCGTCATCCATCGGAGTCAGGTCCTTGAATTCCCTGGCGCTGTTCCACTTGTTGCTTCCGACGACGATGGTGTTCTTCGGGGCGTGCTTGCGGATGGCCCAGAAAATTTCGTCCTTTACTTTGTCCCAAAGCTTGGAGTCGCTTCCGGCGGGTTCGTTCAGGAGTTCCATCATGACACGGGACTCGCCACAGTAGCGCTCAGCCATGTACGACCATACATCGCAAGTCTTCTTGCGTGCGGCGGGGCTTGCGAAGAATTCCTGTTCCGTGTAGCTTCCGAGATGGAAGTCGTGACCGGGGCACTTGTGCAAGTCAAGGATTACATCCAGGTCTGCATTCTGGATGTCCTTCAGCGCCTTGTCCAGAAGCGAAAACGTCTCCTCGTTCGGTACAAGCGAATCCTTGTCGAACATGTTGAAATAGTCAACGGGCAGGCGGACGTGGTTGAACCCCGCCTCGCGGATGCGCTTGAAATCGTTTCTGTCAAGAAACGATTCTATGTGACCGATGAGTCCCGGAAATCCGACCGGATCCTTTTCCTGGATGCAGTCCACCTGGCTGAACCAGCCTCCGAGATTGACTCCTTTTAGCCTCTTGTTCTTCATTTAGTTACCCCATACACTTTGATGTCGGACAGTTGGCAATGCTTCTGAACTTACGGAACGATTATTCGTTTGTGATGTTCAGGTCTTCGTCAGCGATGTTCAAGTCCATGATGACTTCCATATCGTCGGGAAGGTTGTAGAAGTCAACGATGAGACCTACTTTCTTGTCGTCGTCCTTCTGCTTGTCAAATTGCACGACGTCGTAAATTTTCATCTTTACGACTGCTTCCTGCGTTACAGGAATCTCAATGGTCATACCTTTGCTGATAGGTCCTTCGATAATCTTGCCCTTGAATACCAGACTGGTCTGGTCTTCGCCTAGCGAGGTTTTCTTCACATGAAATACAGCCATTATAATTCAGCCATTACTTTTATTTTACAGGTTTATTGTTGAGTGGCTCACAAATTGCCACACATAAAAGTTAACTTTTTTACATGACGTTACGAGTCGGTCGAATCCCTTTTTTGGTCTGTGCGCCATTTTTCTTTGATTTTTTGGGTCGCGAACATGAATTTCCTGACGTGGAATTTCTGGATGGCCCCCCTAGCGCTCATTGTGCAGGCTTAAAGGATGGCTCTGTCCACCTCTCTCCCGCATCATCCATCACCTATGCGCAGAAGCCGGGGGCGTTTGTCCTGTCGCCAAGCCTCTGTACATCGTGCTCCTTCGAGGTTCGTTCCGTCAAACTGTTTTCCCAGGTACCCATTGAGCAATTGTCCGGTCGGAAAGTGCGAATGACGAGCCAAAGCAGGACCTCGGTCGCCCTATTGCGGATTCTTCTGGAGCAGCGCTACGGGTTGCATCCGGAATATGTGCCTGGCTTTGCCGCGGAATCGTTTGATGACGCTTGCCTTTTAATAGGTGATTTGGCTCTCGAAGAAAATGAACGCCACAGGTTCCGCTACGATTATGACCTGGGTGCACTTTGGCAGGACTGGCAGGGGCTCCCGTTTGTCTTTGGAGCGTGGATTATATCGAAGGAAGCCTTGAAAGGCGATTTGCGCAATGTTCTTGAAAACTACATGGAGACGACGAGGAATGGCATCAACCGATTCCGTGAGAATCCGACACGCTCCCTGGATCTTTGGCTGTCGAAATATCCTGTCGCCCTGCCTCGTCCGGTAGTCGAGGATTACTACAAGGTTCTGGATTACCGATTTACGGATGAGCGGAAGGAGTCGTTGAGGTTGTTCTTTGATTGCGCATTTCGTCTAGGAATGGTGGATTCTGCTCCAGCTTTGGAATTCATGTAAATTGGAGTGCTGGTGCAGCGGAACTGTTGGGCTTGTTTTATAAAATGAATTTATTTTATGTTTAGTCTGCTTTTGGTTGTGTGTGGTGGAGACGAGGTCATATGGTTGAAGAACGAATTCTTATAGTTGATGATAATGCAGAAGTTCTTGAAAAAATGAAAAGGCTCCTTTCGCAGGTTGGGTACAGTGTTTTATCCTGTAACTCCGGTGAGGATGCTTTGACTTTTTTGGAAAAAGAACGTGTTGATTTGGTGCTTCTGGATGTGAATATGCCGAACCTGAATGGATTTGAGGTATGTTTGCGCATTCGCCAGAACTTCGCATTGGACGATCTTCCTGTGATTTTCTTGACAAATCGTGAGGACTCGGATAGCGTGACGAAGGGTTTTCACGCAGGGGCTTCTGACTTTATCAGCAAGGCGGCCATTTCTGACATTTTACTTGCTCGTGTGAATGTGCATATTCGATTGTCTCGGACGCTACGCTATTTGCGTGAAATTTCGTTGACCGATGACCTGACCGGCTGCTATAACCGCCGCCATGCGATGTATTCCTTGCGCGAATGGTTTGCTCGCAGCAAACGCTACGGTTCGCATTTCTCCCTGATTTATTTTGATTTGAATGGACTCAAGGTGATTAACGACAAGTATGGCCACCAGGCGGGCGACTTGCTTCTGCGTTCCGTAGTAAGTGGCTGCAAGAAACTTCTCCGTGAATCCGATATGCTGTTCCGCATGGGAGGGGACGAGTTCATGGTTCTTTGTCCGGATACGGATTCCAAGGGTGCCCTCAATTGTGTGGAACGCATGCGTGAAGTGGTACGTTCAGTGACGATTGTCGATCAAAAAGCTGATTTCGCCTATGGTCTTGCCTATTCTAGTCAGGATTACAAGGATATGGACGAAATGCTGCATAGTGCAGATGCCGCTATGTACGAGTGCAAACGTAAAATGCACTCTGCAAGGAAATAAGACTTGCAAAGCCTATTGCGGTAGTGTACATTGGAGGGGATGGACAGAAAACTTGTCTTGACTTTCTCAAAAAAATTGAATACATTACTTTTGCGTTGAAGAAAGAAGGAGTTCACGTTATGAGGCTAGCACATGTTTTTGCTTTGTTGTTTGCTATGCTGATGGCGTGTTCACATGAAGAAAATGACGGGAAGAAGAGTGCTTCGAATATTTCAAAAGACAGTGTTGGTGTTGAAAAACTAGATATTGGTGGAGAAAATCGCTATGATTCCCTGAAGGGGCAGACGATAACGGTTGCGCTGCCTCGCAGTGAATCTGATTTTAATGGCTTTCTAGAAAAGAAGACGCGGGAATTCGAAAAAATAAGTGGCATCAGAGTGAATCTGATGAACAAGGGCCGGAAAGAGACTACGCAGTTGATAACGAATTCTTTTGAAAGGGGGGATTCTGTTTTTGATGTCGTGGAGTTGGATTATCTGTGGGTGCGCAGGTTCCTTAAAAGGGGGTGGATAGAGTCGCTGGACGGCTTTGTCAATGCTGAAATCCTGGATGGCATGGTGCCTGGTCTGTTGGACAAGTTTTCTGTAGATGGTCATTTATTCGGGGTTACGTGGAATAACGATACGCGTTTTTTTATGTACAATAAGTCGCTTTTGAAGCAGGCGGGCATTGAGAAGGTTCCTGAGACGTGGCAGGATTTTGTTGATGCGGACAAGGCTTTCCGCGAACAGGGAATCCTTGTGAATTCCATGATGGATTCCTATGCGGATAATCGCTCCGGCTGCTCCGAACTTTTTTTCGTGGTGGCTTCTTTTGGCGGTCATCTCCTGGATGACGAGGGCGTTCCTGTCATGGCGGATGACTTGAAGACTGAAAAGGCGTTTCAGTTCTTGGTGAAAGTTTTTGATATGGGCATGATGGACAAAAATTCGTTGATTTCTGACTTGGAAAGTGTTGCGAATGTCTTTTGTATGGGCGAGACAGCCTTCATGCTGCAGGCCTGGTCTGGAGTCTATGCGCAGGCGAATGACGAAAACCTCTCTTCTGTCGTAGGTGAAATCGAGGTGGCTCCGTTTGCGCCCCATGATGAAGGGGAGAATACTGTAGTGCTGTCGCTGCCGGAGGCTATGGCTATTTCGAAGTTCTCGAAGCACAAGGCTGCGGCTTGGGAGTTTATCAGGTATATGTCTAGCCATGAATTTGACAAGGAAAAAACACTTGCACTTGGAACGTTGCCTATTTGGACGGATTTGTTTGGGGATGAAAAAATTTTGTCGGTTTATCCGTTTTTTGAAAACTTCGGAAAGCAAATTTCGTATTCTGTCGGGTTTCCCAATGTGGAATGGAACGAGGAACTTTGCCGCGTGACAACTTCTGTCGGTAGAAAAATTATTTCGGGCGCTGTTGGCATTCGGGAAGGGCTTGCTGAAATGCAGCGTCAATGCAAAAAAGTGGCAGGTGTACGATGAAGAACGATGCTGTTGAAAAAGAACGGAACCAGCGGGGGTGGCTGGATGTTAGCAAGCGAATGGTTCTTGTCGTTGTCGTCATGCTGGTCGTAACGATGGTGGGTTTTGTTTCCCTTATCAACATCCAGGTGAAAAATTCGCAATTGGCAAATATTGAGGAACTGGCCGATCACGATGTCTTGAACATCAGTACGTATTTGCTGGATTGCTGGGATGAGCTTAGCCGTGTCTCGGTGCGTCTTAGGAATGGCGAGTACAAGACTTTGCAGGAGGTTCAGCAGTTTCTTTTAGCCGAAGAAAAGAATGGAACCTTTGGACGCCTCTATCTTGTGGATTCCGATTATCGTATGTATGGAAGTGAACGTGTTTATATGGCTCGTTCTGCAATTTACAAGAACTTTTATTCTAGCAGTGAACGGTTCATCACTAGTTATGACATCACCTATTACTTGAAACCGGAATTCCAAAATCAAAATGTCTTTTTCGGATTTCCTATGAAGCCGTTCAAAGCGGCGGGACTCACCTTTATCAATATTATCAGCGAAAATAAGATTAGCCACGTTAAAAGCAGACTTCGTTTGGAAAGTTACGATGGACAGGCTTTTAGTACGGTCATTAATTCCGATGGGTTTATTTTGACTTCAAACGGGGGCACTGGGGACAAGAACAATTTCTTTGCCGAATTGAAAAGCGGTAACGTAAAGGGCTTAACTGCTGAACGTGTTATTGAAAGGATTGAGTCCCAGGAGAAATTTGCTATAGATTTTGAATCCTCGTCAAAAGAATCGTATTCAATGATTTTCAAGCCCATCGGAGATACTAGATGGACTTTTGTGATGAATGTTCCGCAAGTGGTGTTTTCTAGGCAGAGTTTTTTTATTTCGCTGTTGAGTTTTTCGATGATGTTTGTCTGCCTTGGGGTGGTGCTTGTTCTTCTTATGCGCATGGTGAAAGTCTCGCAGAGGGAGAGGGAGAAGGCGAGGGAACTTGAAACTCAGAAGGAACGTCAGAAATCTCTTGAACTTATTGCCATGCAAAAAGAGGAACTGGAAGTTCAGAAAGTGGCTCTTGAGGATGCTGTAAAGCAGGTGGAGTTTGCGAACAAGGCGAAAAGCTCCTTCCTGTTCAATATGTCGCACGATATTCGCACACCGATGAATGCTGTTATTGGTTTTACAGGCATTGCGAAAAAGTATATCGACAATAAGGAAAAGGTGCTTGATTGCTTGAATAAAGTTGATATTTCAAGTAACTATCTCTTGAAGCTTATTAATGATGTGCTGGATATGGCGCGTGTGGAAAGCGGAAAGGTGACTATCAAGGAAGAGCGTGTAAGTTTAGAGGAAATCGCCCAGAACCTCATTTTACTCGTAAAGCAAAGCGTTGGTTCCAAGATGCATGAGGTTACGCTGCATTGTGAAAATTTGGTGAATCCATACGTTTTTGCAGATCGCTTGCATGTGAACCAGGTCGTTCTCAACATTTTGAGCAATGCTGTGAAGTATACGAAGGACGGCGGAAAGATATCGTTGACGTTACGTCAGGCTCCCTCGGAAAAGGAAAAGTTTGGAAAGTATTGCTTCATTGTAGAGGATAACGGCATTGGCATGGATAGCGAGATGCTGTCGCATGTCTATGATTCGTTCTATCGTGTGGAATCGGCGACTCGGAGCGGTATCCAGGGGACGGGGCTTGGCATGGCCATAGCGAAGCTTTTGGTAGAACAAATGGGAGGAACCATTGAACTGGAGAGTGAACTTGGGGTGGGAACCAAGGCAACCTTGACATTTGAATTTCTGATTGCGGAGAGCTTTGCAACCGAGAGCGTTGTTGAGACTGTTTCGGAACGTCAGGTGGATTTTTCTGGAATGCGAGTTCTCTTGGTGGAGGACAACGAACTCAATCGTGAAATCGCGGTAGACTTGCTGGAGGAACTTGGCCTGCTTGTGGATGAAGCTTGCGATGGTTCGGAAGCTGTGAAGATTGTCGAGGGGCATGCACCTGATTATTACAGCTTTGTTTTGATGGATATTCAAATGCCGGTCATGGATGGATATACTGCGACGAAGAAAATTCGTGCATTAGACGATGCCTTTAGGGATCTTCCTATAATAGCCATGACAGCGAATGCCTTTGAGGAGGATAAACGCAAGGCTCTAGCCTTTGGCATGAATGCGCATGTGTCAAAACCCATTGACAGGGTGCAGCTGGTTCAAATTCTGACAGAATATGTGAATAGGCTTGCTTCCCGACAAGGTTGATTCAATTAGAGTTATTCAAATCTCAATGCTTCAATCGGATCGAGTCGGCTAGCTTTCCTTGCTGGGTACCATCCGAAGAACACGCCTGTAGCGAAGCAGACTCCGAAACTCACCATCACGCTTGTTGCCGATATAATCATTGGCCAATTGAGTACGCTTTTTACGATTTCCGAGGCGGCGATGCCGAGGGCGATTCCTACGAATCCGCCGAGGAGACTGATCATGATGGATTCAATGAGAAACTGAAGCAAGATGTCGCGACCACGGGCGCCTATGGCCATGCGGAGGCCGATTTCCTTGGTACGCTCGGTGACGGAAACGTACATGATGTTCATGATGCCAATGCCGCCAACTAACAAACTAATCCCTGCGATGGCGGTGAGCACGAGCGAGAGCATGTCGGAAGTGCTTGTGACCATGGTGATCATTTCTTCCTGGGTGAATACGCGGAAGGGGTCCGTGGGGCGATTCCAGCTGCGGCGTTCCTTCAAGATTCCCATGATTTCTTCGGTCGCTTTTTCCGCGTAACCTTCACCGATAGAGTTGCAGTAGATTTGGCGAATGTTTGTTGTCGCGTTGAAGCGTTTCATTACGGTTTGATAGGGCGTGAAAATCACATCGTCCTGGTCCTGACCGAAGTCGCCGGAGCCTTTTGGTTTCAATGTACCGATGACTTTTAATGGTATGCTCTTGTAGCGGATGGTTTTTCCTACGGGATTTCCTTCAGGGAAAAGGTTCCTGATGACGGCCTGTCCTATGACGCAGACTTTCGCCATGCGATCGGTTTCGTCATCGAACATGACTCCATCCTCGATTTCGTAGTTCCTAATTTTGAGGTAGTCAGAGGAGACTCCGCTCAACTGCGTGGGGGAGTTGTTGTTCCCGACGATGGCCTGACCGCCTACGGTAATCATGGGGGAGACTGCGTTGATGAATGTTGCTTTTTCGCGGAGGGCTACGATGTCTTCTTCTTCAAGGGATTCTGCGGATTCCATCTGCACACCGCCGCGCCTGTCGCGGTTTGGCATGATGATGATGGCGTTTGTGCCCATGGATGTCATCTGGTCCTTGATGCTTTTTTTGGAGCCTTCGCCCATGGCGACCATGGTGATGACTGCCGCAACACCGATGACGATGCCGAGAACGGAGAGAAATGTTCGCATACGGTTGCGGTAGAGGGCTCTCAGGGCGATTTTTACAAGAGTGATTGGACTCATGTTTCGGTTTCCTCGGTGTCGTCGTCAAAAGTTTCAGGGGGTGGAAGCGCATTGAAGGCTGCCTTTGCGTCCTGGATGTTCCTGTTGATGATGTCTCTTTTCAATAGACCGTCGCGGAGCGTAATGGTACGACCGCTGAATGTTGCGATATCGGGTTCGTGCGTCACAAATGCAATTGTCTTTCCCTGTCGATTTAGTTCCTGGAAAATCATCATGATTTCGTAGCTTGTGCGTGTATCCAAGTTGCCTGTCGCTTCGTCGGCGAGAATGATGACTGGATCGTTTACGAGGGCGCGAGCTATGGCGACACGCTGCTGCTGACCGCCGGAGAGCTGGTTGGGCAGATGGTTCATGCGCTCGGCCAGTCCCACTCGTTCAAGGGCTGCTATGGCACGTTTGCGTCTTTCGGTGGAGGAAATTCTTGAATTGTATAGAAGAGGGAGTTCTACGTTTTCAATGGCTGTGGTGCGGCTGAGCAGGTTATAGCTTTGAAAGACGAAGCCGATCTTCTGACTGCGGATTTTCGCCAGGGCGTCCCCCGAAAGCTTTTCGGTGTGCTCGCCATCTAATATATAGTGTCCGGAGGTGGGTCGATCCATGCAGCCAAGAATATTCAGCATGGTGGATTTGCCTGAACCGCTTGTGCCCATAATGGTGACGAACTCACTTTTGTGGATGTCGAAACTGACTCCGCGAAGGGCGTGAACAGTTTCATCGCCCATTTTGAAGTCGCGACGGAGGTTTTGGATGGAGAGAATAGAGTTGTTTTCTGTCATTGTCCTCTTGGATGCCTTGGTAAATTTTTTCGTTGCATAGCAGTGGCAAAATAATTTTTTTGGTGTGAAAATGGCAAAGTCGGAAATAATTAATGTAAAAAAGAGCGGTATAGAGATGCTAAAGTGTTGTCCTATTGAACATTACGTCTTTTTTTTGTTATTTTATAGCATATTCTAAATTGGACCACTATTCTAGGTCGGTCCTTGTTTACGGAGACCCTGATGAACGAAAATGCTGCCCAAAATATCTCGACCAAGTCGGAAAACGACGAAATTGATGTTTTGGAGATATTGATGATTTTAAAGAGCAAATGGAAGTTCTTGTTGATTTTCCTGTTCCTTGGGATTGTTTTTGGAGGGCTGGCTGCTTCTTGGTTGCGCCCATCCTATCAAAGTGATATCCTTCTTCAGGTGGATTTGAAAGGCAACAAGCAAAGTATGGCTCTTGGTGAAATGGGCGCTATGCTGGATGTGTCTACTCCTTCTGCTGCTGAAATTGAATTGATCAAGAGCCGCATGGTTCTTGAAAATGTGGTTGAAGAGGAAAGACTTTGCTATTCTGCAGTTCCACTAGATAAGAAAGATCGCCTTCTGCATAAGGAAGGCCGTATGGATTTGGATTATCTGAGCATTCCTAGGGCTTTCTCGGAAGCTGAGGAAAAATTAATTGCCCGTGTGACCGCTGATGATTCTGCGTATGAATTGCTTGGACCTGAGGAGCAGGTCTTGCTTTCGGGGGTGGTTGGCGAAACCTATCGCATGCCCTTTTATGACGATACGCTTGTGATTTGTGTCTTGTCGATGAAGGCTACTGTGGGGCAGACGTTCCTTTTGTCTGCGATTCCTACTCAGACCGCCATTGCCGGTTTGCTAAAAATATTGAACGTCTCTGAAGTAGGGAAAAATTCTGGTATCATTCGTGTTTCAACACAGCATGTCTATCCAGATCGTATTGCTGCTATTTTGAACACTGTGGCGAATACGTATCTTAAGCAGAACATTGAAATGCGTAGTGCAGAAGCGAGGAAGTCCTTGGAATTCTTGGAAGAACAACTTCCTGGAGTCAAGGCGAAGTTAGATTCCGCAGAACAGCGTTTGACTTCGTTCCGCCACGCCAAGGGAACGATTGATTTGTCTGGTGAAACTCGTGTTCATTTGGAAAAGAACGTAAGCTTGCAACAGCGTCTTCTTGAATTGGAACAGAAAAAACAGGATGCCTTGCGCTTGTTCCAGGCAGAACACCCTGCGGTGAAGACGATTGAACAGCAGCAGGCTAATCTTCGTAATGAGCTTGCTCGTCAGCAAAAGTCTGCATCAGGTCTCCCTGTAGTGCAACAGGAAGTGCTTGCTTTGCAGGAGCAAGTGGAGTTGAATAACAAACTTTACACAAACCTGCTTAATAATATTCAACAGTTGCGTGTGGTTCAAGCTGGGGAAGTAGGTAATGTTCGTGTTGTGGATAAAGCGTATATTCCTTTAAAACCGAGCAAGCCAAATCGCAAGTTGGTCTTTGCTGGTGTTGTTTTCGGATTCTTGCTTTTGGGCTGTGTTATTGTTTTTGTCCGTCGTATGTCCAAGAATGGAGCTACGAGTAGTAGCGAAGTTGAACAGGCTACTGGGATTGGCGTCTATGGTAAGCTTCCGATGCTTGCCAAGAATACACTGAATGATGTTCTCAAACCATGCGTCTCTGAAAAACCGGACGATCCGTTTGCGGAAGGCGTTCGTGCTCTGCGTACGGCCCTTGAATTCTCGGTTTTCTCGGATAACAAGAAAATTCTTATGGTATCTGGTTTGTTTGAAGGTGTTGGGAAATCTTTTGTCTCGACAAACCTTGCGGCGTCCTTTGCCATGAGTGGCAAGAAGGTATTGCTTGTGGATATGGATCTTCGTCGTGGTCACTTGTTCAAGCAAAGCCAGAAGGGCTTGGGTGAAATGCTCAAGACGGAACATTATACTGACGAGTATATAGTGAAGGTTACGGATACATTCCATGCTTTGGGTGCTGGTAAGCGAATGGTAAATCCCGGCGATTTGCTGAATGGGCGCCGCTTTTCGGAATTCCTTGCCGCATTCCGCGACAGGTATGACTTGATTGTTTTGGACACTCCGCCGATTTTCCAGTGTAGTGATGCTTTGCTCGTGGAGAAGCATGCCGATTATCTGTTATGTGTCTTGAAACATGCAGCTCATTCTATCGAGAGCATTCAAGAAGCTTTGAGTACTTTTGACCGCAGTACGGAAAATCCCTTGCCGAAGGCTTTTGTCTTCAACAAGTGCGAACGTCATGCGGGTTATGGCTATGGTAGCTACTATGGTGGTTACTATGGCTACTATGGCTATCACAAAAAATATTAACCAATAACAAGGAGAATAGATGAAAAAAATAGTCGCAATGTCTCTTTTGGCTGGTGGGCTCGCTTTTGCGCAAACCGGCCTGATGGGCGGAGCTGATGGTATTCACCAACAAACCGCTGGTACTTTGGGCCAGGGCGGATTTTCCATCGGTACCGGTGGCGATCTCGCTTTGGACGCATGGGCCCTTTCCCGTGGCGGCCAAATTTCCAAGGCTGGAGATAAGGGTTCCTTTACTGGATGGGCTGGCTCCCTCACTGGAAATCTGAATGCTGCATACGGTGTGGTGGATTTCATGGATGTGGGTCTCTCCCTTCCGCTGTACTACGATCATGCCAACACTAGAGGTATCAAGAAGGGTGCCGGTGACTTGTGGAAGGCTAGCCGTGGTGACTTGGACATTTGGGCCAAGTTCAAGACTCCGGTCGATGAAATGACCGATGGCATGCTCGGCATTGCCGGTATGGTGGATTTTTACATCCCGACAGGCGACAAGTCTGTGGGTGTACGTCCTCGCCATGCTTGGTACTTGAATAACGAAGGAAAAAATACTCATCCGTTTACTTTGAATGAGATGGCTTTTGGTCTTACGTTGATCATGACCGCTGATTTCCAGAAGATGGGTATTCCTCTTCGTTGGAATGGCCATTTGGGCATGGTGCTTACGACCGATCACGGTACGAACACCTTGGTCTATGGCACCGGCGTGAATGTGATGCCGATCGATTGGATGGATGCCTTCCTCGAATTTTCCGGTGAATTCCGCGTCGAGAAGGGTGTATATCCGCGTGATCCGCTCTATGACCCGATGCTCTTGACTCCGGGTCTCCGCTTCCATCTCCCGATGAATGTAGATTTTGCTATCGGCTTGGATGTCGGTATCCGTGCCTTGACGAACTTCACTTGGAAGTACTCCAAGGAAATGCATTGTGCGGAATGCTTCCAGCTGCGTTATGGTGATAAACATGGTAACAAAATCAAGTACGGGTACACCCCGACTCCGCGTTATGCCGGTACTGCTAGCCTTTCTTGGCGTTTCGGCAATACCAAGAACGACGAGGACAAGGATGGCGTAGCTAACGAAATCGACCAGTGCGCAAACACCCCGAGTGGTGCAGTGGTTGACTCTGTCGGTTGCCCGATTGATTCTGACAAGGATGGCGTGTTTGACGGTATTGACCAGTGCCCGGGTACAACCGAAGGTGCTGCTGTTGATTCTGTTGGCTGCTCCATTGATAACGATGCTGACGGCGTTGTTGATTCTCTCGACAAGTGCCCGAATACTCCGGCTGGTACAAAGGTCGGTGCTGATGGCTGCCCGGCTGATAGCGATAACGATGGTGTTGCTGACGATGCTGACAAGTGCCCGAACACCCCGAAGGGTGCCAAGGTTGATGGTCAGGGTTGCCCGGTTGATACCGATAAGGATGGCATCGCTGATTACCTCGACAAGTGCCCGAATACTCCGAAGGGTATCTCTGTTGACAACAATGGCTGCCCGCTTGACTATGACCAGGACGGCGTTCCTGACTACCTCGACAAGTGCCCGAACACCCAGGCTGGTCTCCCGGTTGATGCCAATGGCTGCAGCCCGGATGCCGACAAGGATGGTGTACCGGATGCTCTCGACAAGTGCCCGAACACTCCGGCTAACGCAGGTGTCGATGCTCAGGGTTGCCCGCTTGATACCGATAAGGATGGCGTGCCCGACTACCTCGACAAGTGCCCGAACACTCTCCAGGGTGTGAAGATCAACAAGGATGGTTGCCCGCTCAAGAAGGCTGAAGACCTCGAAAGACTCAAGAAGGGTATTCAGTTCAAAACGGGTTCCAGCAAGCTGACCAAGTCCAGTTACAAGACTTTGAATAGCATTGCCAAGTTGATGAAGAAGATCAAGTCCGCTAACCTCGAAGTTCAGGGTCATACGGACAGCACCGGTTCAGCAGAAGTTAACAAGAAGCTTTCCGAAGCTCGCGCTCAGACCGTTGTGAAGTACCTCATCAAGAAGGGCATCAAGAAGGAACGTCTCCGCGCTGTCGGTTTCGGCCCGGATAAGCCGATTGCTGATAACAGCACGAAGAAGGGCCGCAAGATGAACCGTCGTGTGGAACTCATTCCGTTCGAACAGTAATCTTCAGCTTAACTGACTGATTTGGAAAGGGACGCCCTTTGGGGCGTCCCTTTTCGTTTTGAATTTTTATGAGAGCGCTCTTATGGATGCTTTTTTATCAGGTATTTTTATTGCAAGGGGTCGTAAAAGATCGCCTTAGCGATGTGCTTTTGAGTTAAAGTTTTGAATGTTTAGATGATGATTTACTTTTGTATGTGAAAAATAATGGACATCGAAGTGTCCTTTTTTATGAATATAAAGCGGGCTTTCTGAAGGGTGTTTTGTATTCCTAGTTGCTCGTTTTCTGCTTATTTAACGCGGCAAGAGTGCTTAATCCTTGTTCTTGAATACCCACTTTTTGTAGAGTGTGTAGCTTACGAGCACGTAGACGACATTTGCGGGGAGGTTTGCGAAGGACGTCGGCTTCATGAATCTCGTAATGAATTCCGTGAAGCCTGAGCACCAGGCCGCATTCATTAGAATATATACGGATGCCTCCAATACAAGCAGGTTGACGCAGTAGGAGCATAGGAAGACGATGACGAAGCGGATGGCTTCGGTTCGCTTCTGGTTTGTGCTCTTGAAATTCCAGATGCGGTTGCAGATGTAACTATTGATGCCTCCGGCGATGAAGCCGAGGAAATTTGAAAGTTCCAGGTTCCAGTCAAGAATTTCGTGGAGAATCCAACCGATGAAAAGTGTAATGAGAGTGTTCATTACGCCGATAAGATTGTATTTGATGAAATGTTTCACAGGCGCTAAAATACTAATTTTGGCACATGGATTGGATATCTAGTAAAAAATGCAGCGCCGCCGCGGCTGCAGAACTGATTCAAAACGGCGATGTTCTTGGTGTTTCTGGGTTTACCTTGGCGGGGTACCCGAAGGTGGTGCCTGCTGCGCTTGCTTCCCGTGCGGAAAAAATTCATGAGGCAGGCGAGGAATTCAAGGTGACGCTTTTTGCGGGAGCTTCGACGGGTGACAGTTGCGATGGTGCGCTTGCCCGCGCAAAGGCGCTGAAGCTTCGCATGCCTTACCAGTCCAATCCGAGTTTGCGCAAGTCCATCAACGATGGCTGTGTCCATTATATTGATGCGCACTTGGGAAAGATGGGCTACCTCGTGCGTACAGGGGCTGTCCCTGCGCCGACGGTTGCGATTGTTGAAGTGAGCGCCATCTTGCCGGATGGTCGCGTCTGCCTTTCGACTTCGGGCGGCAATTCTGTTTGCTATCTGGAGATGGCTCCGAAGATTATTTTGGAATTGAATACGCGGCTTGGCGACAGTTGCATTGGCATGCACGACAATGCGCTTCCGGAACTTCCGCCGCATGCGAAACCGCTCGCTATTTACGGTGCCGGTGACCGCGTGGGTGATTCTTTTGTGCGTGTGGACCCGAACAAGGTCGTGGCGATTGTTGAAAATGACGGCTATGACGAAGTGACTCCGTTTGTGGAGCCGGACGAGGTGTCGAGGAATATCGCAGAACGCATTCTGGATTTTATTCGCTACGAGGAATCTAGCGGTCGGCTTCCGAAGGGAATGGCTTACCAGAGCGGTGTAGGGAAGGTGGCTAATGCGGTGCTTTGCGCCATGGCCGACGACGACCGTCTGGGACGCATCGATCTTTTCACCGAAGTCATCCAGGAGGCGGTGCTTCCGTTATTGAAGAAGGGAAAGCTCGGCTTTGCCTCGGGAACGGCGCTTACGCTTTCACAGGCGGCGCAGAAGGAATTCGTTGAAAATAGCGACGAATGGAAAAAGTATTTTGTATTGCGTCAGCAGGAAGTGAGCAACAGCCCCGACTTGATTCGCCGCGTCGGCGTGATTTCGATGAATACGGCGCTTGAAGCGGATGTTTACGGTAACGTGAACAGCAGCCTTGTCTGCGGCTCTGCGATGATGAACGGCATTGGCGGCTCGGCTGATTTTGCGCGTCATTGCGCACTCGGATTCTTCTTGACGCCGTCGGTGGCGAAGGGCGGGGCCATTTCGAGCATTGTGCCTTACGTGAGCCATGTGGACCACACGGACCACGATACGCAGGTCTTTGTGACGGAACAGGGACTTGCCGACTTGCGCGGTCTTGCCGCCGAGGAACGTGCCCGTCTGATTATCAAGAACTGTGCCCATCCGGATTATCGGGATGCCTTGACGGATGCCCTGGAATTCGGGCTTAAGCATGCGAAGGGAGTTCATCTGCCGCTTGCGCTTTCCCGTGCATTTGATATGCATAATCGCTTTATGGAAACGGGGACGATGCTGTAGAAGGAATCGTTTTACTATTGTACAACTTTTTTTGCTTTGCGAAACTTGCATATTAGTGGGCAAAGATTTATTTTACAAGGGCGTTTTACGCCCGGTTTCGGAAAAGGAATTTTATGACGGCTTGGGATCTTTTTTGTGAAAAATCCAAAAAGGCAGGACTCTTGGGACTTGCTGTGCCATTCTTCTTTTTGGCCGCGTGCGGAGATGATTCGTCGAGTTCTGATAATCCAGTTGCTTTGGATGACATTTATCCTACAGTAGAAGATTTGCCGGAATGCACAGAAGATTTACAGGGGGATTCTCTCCTTGTCGGTGATGACGAAGACACTTACGTGTGTAGCGAGGGCGAGTGGGAAAAAGTCGTGGAACCGGAAGAAAAGCCGAAGCCTGGGGATCCTGAGAAAAAGAAGCCCGAGGAAAAGAAACCGGAAGAGAAGAAGCCTGATGAGAAAAAGCCGGACGATAAGAAGCCTGTTGAAAAGGATACCTCGGTGACGGATACCGCGAGCAAGGTTCCCGAAGTCAAGCTTGCCGTAGAAAATGGCACCGTGTCTGGATCTTTGGGTGCTGCAATGTTTGACGGAGCCGTTTCTGTCTCGGTCGCGGAAGTTAATGAAAAGTTTGAAGCGATGGACTGCTCTTTTACGGGGACTGCGAATGGTGGTAAGTTCAAAGTCGAAAAGATAAACTTGGAGAATCCCTATGCGATGGTCCAGGCGGATGGCTTTATCATAAATCTTTTTTATGGTGGAAAACTTGCCGAGAAACAGTCGCTGTCCGTAGTGACGAATGCTTCTGAGAAGAGCGATGTCGATGTGAATGTCCTTACGCATTTGGCTAGCGCCCGCACCGTTGCCGTGTTGGGCGGGACCAAGGGAAAGGACGCTGCTGAATTCAACAAGACTTTTGAAAAGTCCGTTGATGAAGTGCTTAAGACGTTCAATATGGACAACAAGGATTCTGAGGCGGCTGCATTTGCCATTCTTTTGATTTTGCAGGCGGCTTCCGAAGGTGAATTGAACAAGATGCTTGACGATGTGGCTCAAGACATCGCTAAGGACGGCTCCTGGGATGTTAATTCGAGTAGACGTTTAGGGCTTGCCGACTGGGCGCTTACCGAAGATATTGAAAACGGCTTTGCAGTCTTTCGCGAAAATGCGGGTTTCCCGAAGAATGGTTCTGTGGACTTTGTGAAATATATGCGCGAGTTCTACGAAACGGAGCTGAAATTTGACAAGTGCGATGCTGAAAATGCCGGCGCAACATTCTTTGTTAAAGAAGAGTCTAGCGGCTATTACGCTGAGAATTTCGAGGATATTACCAATTCGAGGGTTCGCTTTGTCTGCGATGCGAAAAAAGGCTGGGTCGTTATTTCGGATAGCCTGAAGGATACCAAGTACGGGCCTAAGGGCAAGGACGGCGATGTGCGCCAGGGGGTGTTTACCGGTCTGTACTATGTCTATGACAAGGGCACGTGGAAGGAAGCCTCTGCTGTTGAAAGGGATGCTTACTTTGTACAGCAGTCCGCTGTGGATTCGTTCATCGATATTCAGAAGGTCTATGACGATATCAAGGACGATGAAAAAGTCATCTTCATTCTGCGTCATGCGGAAAGAACGGATGACACGAGCTTGAAGGGGCTTTTGACAGATAATGGCAAGAAGCAGTCGGAAGGTGTCGGGAAAAAACTGGTCAAGTTTGCAGATGACTTTGTGCTGGGTGCATCGCAGTTTGTGAGGGCGCAGCAGACGGTGACAAGCATTGCGATTGGTCGCGGTCAAATCATTACTAGTGTTCGCGATACCTTCCCGGAACTGAACGACGACTGGTATTCAAAGGACAAGGACCTTGTTGATAAGGCGAAGAACGAGTGCGGTGGCGGCTGGGAAGTGACTTCGAAGTACGCTTACACGGGCGCCTATTCTACTGGAGCGAATGCCGCCTATTATGACTTGGCTGAACGCTCCGTAGAGCTGATTGAAGATGTTCTTTTGAAAAAGTATGATAACCCGTCGGAACGCTTTGTCATGTTGAGTTCCCATGACAAGCTCATGGTGCCGCTGGTTGCCTATTGCACTGGCAAGAAGTTGGAATTGAAAAAATATGATGGCGGCAAGTGGATTAACTATCTCGCTGGAGTCGCCGTGATTGTCGATAAATCCGGAGCCCGACGCTATGTGCCTGTAAAAGGTCTAGATTCGGGCTATATGAACTAGGGTTTTGATTATGAAGTTCCGCTGGCTTGTTCTACTGATTCCTTTCTTGCTGCCATCTTGCGGCGAGTACATTCCAATTTCTGAATTAGATGAAGACGGAGTCGGCGAGAACCCTGGTGATGACAATCATGATTCCGAGAAGGACGATCAGGATAAGAAAAGCTCCGGCTCTTGGTCGCGGTGGCGTTCCAGTTCTTCGATGACGTCCCGATCTTCTACTTCGCACGGCTCTGATGATCCAAAATCCAGTAAGGCTGAACAAATTAATGAGGCACCGACTTGCGATGCGGAACATGAAGGTGTCGTCTATACTTTTGAAGGCCAGCTGAAAGTTTGTACGAAAGGCAAGTGGGAACTTTCGCAGGGGGTCGCCTGCAAGGACGGCAGACTTGTGGAGAGTGTCCGCGCCAATGCCCCTGGAAATTTTGGCGGTTTTGGCGGCAATACTGAACAGGATAGCTTAGGTGGCTCGAGCTATCGTCGGACGGCGGCAAATATTGTCGGTATTGCGCAAAAGGGGCCGTTCCGCGCCGGTGCTGAAATGCGCCTTGTGGAACTGGACAGTGCGCAGAGGCTCGCTGATTCCGAACGTTATTTGACCTCCTGCATCGTTTCATCTGATGGAAGCTACAGCTTCAAGAATGTGGACCTGGTTTCGCCTTTTGTGCGCATGGAGGCAAGCGGATATTATCTCGATGAACTGACCGGCGGATTTTCCAATTCCACGGTGACGCTCAAGGCGATTGTTGACTTGACGGAGCAGGATACGGTGAACGTGAACATGCTGACGTACCTGGAAGCGCCTCGCGTTTTAAAGCTCGTAGAAAATAGTGGCTTTAACCAGCCGATTCGCAATGTGAAGGAACAGGCTTTGAAGGATGTGCTTTCGGCTTTTGAAATCAATTTCCAGAGCAGCAGCAGTAGCCAGGGTTGGGGATGGGGCTGGAATACCGGCGGACAGACGCAACAGACGACCGATAGCAAAAAAATGGTCGCGGAAAAGGTGAATTTGTTCGGAACGGATAAATATAGCGGAGCTCTCTTGGCGGTGTCTATCATGATGCAGAGAAACGGCGGCGGAAGTGCTATGCTTAGCTATGCGGATGGCATAGCCGAAAGAATCAAGGGCAACGGCGGCTGGGATGACAATGCGGCGAAGGCCGACTTGGCGGATTGGCTTGTGGGTCTTGACTCCAGCGGTGCGATTGAGCAAGTCAGGAAGAACATGGCCGCATGGAACATGGGCGATGTCCCTGATTTTGAAAGCCATTTGCAAAAATTCTGGGTCAAGGCGCTTAACCTGGAAACCTGTAGCAATATGAACTATGGCCAGGTCAAGGTGGTCAACAACAGCATGAGTGCCTATTTTGCCTCGAATTACGAAAGCACGGATCATTCAAGTGTGCGCTTTATCTGTGATCGCGATGCGAAAAAGTGGCGCGTGGCGACTGATATTGAAAAGGACACGGTCGGCTTTGGTGCAGGTTCCTTTGACGGGCAGGCTCGTGAAGGAAAAATCAACAGGGACAAGTATTATATCTATGAACAGATGAAGCGTTCCTGGCGCCCTGCGAAGGAAGGCGAGGTTCGTGACTTTATAAGCATCGAGGATATTTATGCAAAACTTGCCGCCGATGAAACTGTCGTGTTCGTGCTTCGCCATGCCGCAAGGACGGACGATACCGGCATTAACGGGCACCTGACTGATACGGGTAAGAAGCAGTCGCAGCAGGTGGGCGCGAAGTTGAAAGGCGCGGATATCTATTTTGGTAATTCTACCTATACGCGTGCGATTGAAACCTGTCAAAATATCGCCATAGGGGCAGAAATTTCGCCGTTTGTTTCGGATACGCTTGCGTACATGGATGGCGACTGGTATGTGAAGGATGCGACGACGGTTCAGGGCTACAGGGATTCCGATGGCGGTGGCTGGGTCGTGTTCTCGAAATATGCCTACCAGAATCCGTACAAGACGGGGTTCTACGATCTCGAGGAACGGAGCAAGGAATTGATTTACGACAATATTCTTCCGGATCTTCCGAAGATGAAACGCATCAATGTCTTGATTTCGCATGACCAGATGGTGCTTCCGCTGGCTGTCTACTGCACCGACAAGAAGATTAACTTGAGGTACTACGAGAACCAGAATTGGATAAATTATCTTGCTGGCGTGGCGCTTATCATTGACAAGGCGGGCGAGGTGCATTGCGAGGCTGTCCGCGGTCTAGATTCCGGTGTGATGCATTAGATGCTGCGTTAAATCTGCGGAAGATAGTAGGCAGTAAACAGTGGCTGACGCCTTTGGCGTCCGCTGCTTCGGCTCGGATATAGAAATGAGCGAGCTCATTTCTGCATCTCTCGCCTTGCTCGCTCTTGGTAAACAGGGAAAAGTTTGGCGCCTTCGGCGCGGGACTTGTGAGAATTATGAATTATAAGTTATGAAGTATGAGATGAAAGTTTGGCGCCTTCGGCGCAGTTTTCGCGGAGGGGAGGTGCTTTCGAGATGAGGCTGTGAGGTCCCGAATCAAGTTCGGGATGACGTAGAAGGGGAACGCAGAAGATTGCTCAAATCACATGAACTGCGCATTTCCAGCTGCTAAAATTGTTCATTGTTAATCGTCCTTCATTTCCCTCCGCATTTCCAGCTGCAAAACTAACCATCAACCACTAACCACCAACCACTATTTACTATATTCTTCGCGCTGATTTTTTATCACATAGTTCACTTAAATAAAATGGACGCATTCCAATATGAATGATACACTACGTAAAGCTATAGTTTTTGCTGCAATGACGACGGTCTCCGCCGCCTTTGCCTCGGAAGTTGTAGCTCAACCCGCTGCAAATGCTGCGAAGGTTGGCCGTTTTGATGAGCAGATTCAGCTCATGCCGGACTCCATCGCTGCTCCTATCAAGCAGCAACTCGGTTGGATGGATGAATCTACCGTCTACAAGATTGTGGAAACACATGGTGGCGGCTATTCCATTCTCTATAAGACTTATGAACAGTCCGTGCGTGCTCGAGATATCCGCGATTCCGTTGAAAACGCCGCTGGTCACAAGGCTGTGCCCATAGCCAAGGCGAAACTTGGTAGCGAATATTGCGCCAACGAAGATTGCAGTGAAACCGCTACGTTCGGTATCGGCAAACTGATTGAATTCCAGGCAACCGGCCTTATCGTCGTGATGTCCGTGATTGTCGGCCTCTGGGGTCTTTGCGCCCTCATGAGCTTTGTCATGAAGAAGCTCGGCCTCGACAAGGACAAGGCTCCTGCAGCCCCTGCAAAGCCCGCCGCCGCACCGGCCCCCGCAGTCCGTGCTCCTGCACATTGCGACTGGGACCCGAACGCGAAGAGCGTCCATCCCGGCTTTACCAACAAGCAGCTCCAGGCATTCCTCGGCATCGCTGCCGTTGCCGCCCTCGAAGAACACCCGGGCATGACCAACGACCAGTTCCTCGCCGTGATTACCGCCGCCGCAACGCAGGCCATTGGCCAGCCGTGCCGCGTCACTGCTTACAGAAACACTAACTCTCCTGCTTGGACGATCGTCAAGTAAGGTAAACTTTTAAAACTTAACAGGCTTTTAAGCCAGGAAATAAAAAAATGAAGAAAACAGTCCGTATCAGTTTCGAAGGCAAGACCTACGACGTCGAAGTAGAAGTTCTTGATTCCGCCGTTGCCGCCCCGGCCGCTCCGGTTGCCGCCGCTCCCGCTGCCCCCGCTGCCGCTCCTGCCGCCGCTGGTGCAGGTACCGAAGTGAAGTGCCCGCTCGCCGGTTCCGTGTTCAAACTGAAGGTCAAGGTCGGTGACACTGTTGCCGCCAACCAGGAAGTGGCCGTTATCGAAGCCCTCAAGATGGAAAACCCGGTTGTCGCTCCGTGCGCTGGCAAGGTTACCTCTGTTCTCGTCAAGGAAACCGACACTGTTACTGATGGCCAGGTCTTGATGACCATCGCCTAATGAGGTAAATGTCAATGAGTGGAATTATTCAATCAATCGTCGACTTCGCCGCGAGCACTGGCTTTGCGCAGGTCACCTTACCGATGGTGATCATGTGGATTGTCAGTTTCGTGCTGATGTTCCTCGCGATTGTCAAAAAGTATGAACCGCTGCTCCTGTTGCCTATCGCAATCGGCGCCCTCGCGGTGAACATCCCGTCCGTCGCGTTCTACGACGGTGGCTGGAGCATCGAAGGCATGTTCAGCCCGACGAACGGTCTCTACTACTACATCAGCCAGGGCATCCACCTGGAACTGTTCCCGCCCATCATCTTCCTCGGCGTTGGCGCCATGACGGACTTCGGACCGCTTATCGCTAACCCGCGTACCTTGATTCTCGGTGGTGGCGCCCAGTTCGGCGTGTTCGCTACCATGTTTGCTGCAGTTGCTCTCGGTGGTTTCAACCTCGGCGAAGCAGCTTCCATCGGTATCATCGGTGGTGCTGACGGTCCGACCTCCATCTTCACTGCAAACAAGCTTGCTAAGCACCTCATCGGCCCCATCGCCGTTGCCGCATACACCTACATGGCCCTTGTGCCGCTCATCCAGCCGCCTATCATGCGCGCTATGACGAACGCCAAGGAACGCGTTATTCGCATGAAGTCCCTCCGCAAGGTTTCCAAGGCCGAACGCATTGTCTTCGCCGTCATGGTGATGATCGTGTGCGTGCTCGTTGTGCCGGATGCTTCTGCTCTTATCATCATGCTCATGATGGGCAACATCTTCAAGGAAGCCGGCGTGGTGGAACGCCTGGTGAAGACATCTTCCAACGAACTCATGAACATCGTGACGATCTTCCTCGGTACTTCCGTGGGCCTCACCATGTCTGCCGACATCTTCCTGAAGCCGCAGACCTTGATGATTATCGCCATGGGTGTGGTGGCCTTCGGCTTCTCCACGTTCGGTGGTCTTCTCCTCGCCAAGATTATGAACAAGTGCACTCCGAACAACCCGGTGAACCCGCTTATCGGTTCCGCTGGTGTGTCCGCCGTCCCGATGGCCGCTCGCGTGAGCCAGGTGGAAGGTGCCAAGTACGATCCGCAGAACTTCCTCCTCATGCATGCCATGGGCCCGAACGTTGCTGGTGTGATTGGTACTGCAGTCTGCGCCGGTTACATGATCAGCCGCTTGAGCTAGTAAAACTGCGCGGCCTAGAACTGCGCGGAACAACTCGCAAAATTTGAGCCCGTGGTTAAGCCACGGGTTCTTTTTTTTGTGGAAACGACCGACGGAACGCAACTTCCGCGCGATTGTAAATAACATGTAAAGCTGGAATAAAGTCTTTGAAAACCCCTCTTTTTGCGTCTTGCAGGCTTCTGCGGGACATTTTTATTTTGTGGCCCGAATGGAGGTTTTATGATTTCTTTTTATATCGTCCTTGTCGGCATACTCCTGTTGCTTGCGGTCTTTGACTTGTTTGTGGGCGTTTCCAACGATGCGGTCAATTTCCTGAATTCGGCGGTGGGGAGCAAGTCATTCAAGTTCCGGACGCTTTTGATTTTTGCCTCGGTGGGCGTCTTTTGCGGGGCTACTTTCAGCAACGGCATGATGGACATTGCGAGACACGGCATTTTCGTGCCGCAGTACTACACCTTCGCCGAACTGATGGGTGTTTTTGTCGCGGTCATCCTTACGGATGTCGTGCTGCTGGACATTTTCAATTCTCTCGGCATGCCGACCTCTACCACGGTTTCCATGGTGTTCGAACTGTTGGGCGCTTCCGTCGCCGTATCCATCATCAAGGTCGTGGGGAATGATTCCCTGGATATCGGGAGCCTGATCAACACTAGCAAGGCGCTTTCGGTAATCCTTGCCATTTTCGTGTCGGTGGCTGTGGCGTTTACGGTCGGGACCATTGTGCAGTATGTGACGCGACTTGTGTTCACGTTCGGCTACAAAAGGAACCTTCGTTACTTTATCGGTGTTTTCGGCAGTGTTTCGTTCACTTCCATTTTCTACTTCATCTTGGTGAAGGGTTTCAAGAACATGGCGTTCGTGAACGAGGGTTTCCGCGCTTTCGTCAGTGAAAACGAAGGCTTGATTCTCGTGGGCATGCTTGCCGGTTTCTTTGTGGTTTCGCAGGTGCTGCACGCCTTCAAGGTGAACGTGCTGAAGGCTATTATCGGTTTCGGCACGTTTTCGCTGGCGCTCGCCTTTGCTGGGAACGACCTGGTGAACTTCGTGGGAGTGCCGCTGACCGGCCTTTCTTCGATGCAGCATCTTTTGGCGGATGGAGGCCACCCGGACACCTACGTGATGACGGCCCTGATGAAGTCGGAGCCGGGACAGTGGTACCTGCTGATGATTGCTGGAATCGTCATGGTGGTGGCACTTGTCACTTCGAAGAAGGCGCGAGTCGTGCTCAAGACTTCCGTGTCGCTTTCCGCGCAGAACAGTACGGATGAAATTTTCGGGACGAACCCGGTGGCGCGGGCGCTCGTGCGCGGTTTCCGCAATGTGTTCAATTTTGTGTCGATGAACATTCCGCAACCCGTGCTTAAAAAAGTGAAATCCCGGTTTGATTCCAAGGAATTGACCCTTGAACCCGATGCGAGTTTCGACATGCTGAGGGCCTCCGTGAACCTGATGCTTGCAAGTTCCCTGATTGCCCTCGGGACTTCCCTTAAACTGCCGCTTTCGACGACTTACGTGACGTTCATGGTGGCGATGGGTTCGAGCCTTGCCGACAGGGCCTGGAGCCGTGAGACAGCAGTCTACAGGATTACAGGAGTTCTCTCGGTGATTGGCGGCTGGTTTGCGACAGCCTTTGCCGCTTTCGCCTGCAGTTTCGTCGTGTCGATTGTGCTTTATTACGGCAAGTTTCCTGCGATGTTTACTTTGTTTGCGATAGTCGTAATCAGGCTTGTCCGCTCCAATATGGCTTCACCCAAAGAAGATGAAGAATCTTCGGACAAGCGTTTCAATAAAATTCTTAGCGTTGGCCCCGAAACGAAAGTGTACCCGCTGATTCAGGAATACAACCGCGGGGAGTGGGCCGAAATTTTAAGATGGAACGCCGAATGCTACGACCGCATCGTTCACGGATTTTTGCGCGAGAATATCGCGGAACTCCGCACGGTAGGCAAGCAGGTGAAAATCCTGATGCGTCACGTGGACCGCCTCCGCCGCCAGAGCCCGCTGTGTTCCGAGAAGTTGGCGCAAGAGGACATGGTCACGAAGAACTTCTTCCTGTACCAGGCCAACGACTTTATCGTAGATATCCTTTCGAGCCTGAAACGGATAGAGGATTCGTGCAAGCAGCATGTGGATAACGATTTTCCGGGACTGTCGAAAGACAAGTGCAAGACACTGTTGCGATTTTCCATGGATGTTTGCAAGCGCATTGAAAGTGCCGCCTACATGGTGGAAAATATGGAATACGGGAATTTTGAAGCCGTGCGCGACGACCTGCAGGAACTTGGCAATCGCATCTTGAACGCCCGCAAAGTCGAAATGCTCAAGCCGGATTCCTTGAGCGTAAAGACGCAGGTGCTTTACCTCACAATTTTGTACGAATCCAGGGCACTGCTGGATTCCGTCGCCTCCTTTGCGAAGGCTTCGAAGAAGTTTTTGACCGAAAAACAGCCGCGTTAAAAAGTGTGCGTTGTATTTTTCCTTGCGTGAATGGCAGAAACTTTGTACTTTAAGACTAGATGCCTATGATTTATATAGTAGAAGACGACCCGGAGATTTGCGAATTGGAAAGTTGCGCGTTGCAGAATGCGGGCTTTGAAGTCGCTACATTCGATTGCGGGAAAAAAATGGACGAAAAACTACGCTGCGCGGTTATGAATCAGGATGAAAGACCTAGTTTATTCATCCTCGATGTCATGCTCCCAGGCGAAGACGGCCTGAGCATATTGAAACGGCTGCGGGCGCAGGCGTTCACGCACCAGGTCCCGGTGATGATGCTGACGGCGAAGGGGACCGAAATGGACAAGGTGAGAGGGCTCGACCTGGGTGCCGACGACTACCTTTCGAAACCGTTCGGAGTGATGGAGTTCATATCGCGTGTAAAGGCGCTTCTGCGAAGGTCCGGCGTGTTGGCCGCCAATCCGGAGGAATCCAAAATCGTTTTGCAGATGCTCGGTGTAGTCCTGGACGATAGTCGCCACAAGGTGACCGTGGACGGCAAAATCGTCGACTTGGCGTTCAAGGAATATGAACTGCTGAAAATGCTGATGGAAAAACCTGGCGTCGTATGCAACCGGCAAGAAATCATGGAACGCGTGTGGGGTGTGGGCTTGGCGCTTGAAACCCGTACCGTGGATGTGCATATCGGGAATATTCGACAAAAACTGGGTGAAAAGAACGATTTCATAAAGACTGTCCGCAACGTCGGGTACAAGGCGGAGGTGTAGCCCATGCAGGCTAGAATCAGTTTGAGCCTTTGCTATGTCGGAATCCTCGCCGCCATTTTTGCGATGTACTTTTCTGCGAAGGTTTTCGAGGAAGTTCTTTCCGAAGAAGTGAAAGGTTCCCTGCGCCAGGAAGCCCATTTGATTGAGGCCGCCTATAAACCGGACGAAGTTCTTGACCTTAAAAAGTTCGCAAAGGATTCTCTGCGAATAACGCTTGTCTCGAAAGATGGACGCGTGCTTTTCGAGAGCGACCGCGAACCCGGCAAGATGGGGAACCACTTGGACCGCCCGGAAGTGAGCGATGCGTTCAAGAGCGGCTTTGGCGAAGGCATGCGCCATTCCGTGACGATCGGCTCCAATATCTACTATTATGCATTGAAGCTTGAGGACGGAAACGTCTTGCGCTTGGGCATGGGACAGGCGTACATTCAAAATACCCTGTTGCGGACAACGCCCTACCTGCTTGGACTTATCGCAGTCATCATCGTGGTTTCCGTACTCATTGGCATAGGCCTTGGCAAGGTCTTTGTTCGGCCCATCAAAAAACTTTCCGAAAAGTTGAACGACGCCGATATCCTCGACGACGAAAGCATGTACAAAGAAATCGCCCCCTTCGTGAAGACCATCAGGAATAAGAACCGCGAACTGGAAATCACCATCGAGAAACTGCACGACGAGGAACAGAAAACCTCTCGGATGAAGAACGAATTCACCGCCAACGCCGCCCACGAACTGAAAACCCCACTCACGACAATATCGGGCTATGCCGAAATGATAGAAACGGGAATCGCGAAACCGGAGGATACCCGGCGTTTTGCCGGTAAAATCTGCCGCGAAGCCGGACGGATGCTTTCCATTGCGAACGACATCATGGCACTTTCGGAACTGGACAAATCCGGGAAGCGCGATATCAACCTGGACGAGACTGTGAATTTGTACGAAATTGCGGAGGAGTGCGTCGGCGAACTGTCGATGAACGCAAACAAGAAGAACATTTCTCTTTCGCTGCAAGGCGAAGCCTCCGAAGTCAAGGGCAACCGCAGGCTGATCTTTGAAATGATTTACAACCTTGTGGACAACGCCATCCGCTACACGAACGAAAACGGAAAAGTTCTCGTGACCGTCTCCGAGAAGAAAATATCCGTTAAGGATAACGGAATCGGAATCCCCGAAGATTGTAAGGCGCGGATATTCGAAAGATTCTTCCGTGTGGACAAAAGCCGTTCCCGCACGACAGGCGGAACGGGCCTTGGCCTTGCCATCGTGAAGCATATCGCGCAACTCCACGGCGCAAGAATCGACCTGAAGTCGAATGTTGGGTTCGGCACGGAAATTACCTTGGAATTTTGAGAGGAACTCTTCATTTCCCTTTCCGTTCTCAGGCTATCTTCGTTTGAAAAAAAATGAAACAGCTTCCGTTAGCGTTTTTAGCGGAAGCCGTTTTTGCACAATTTTTAAAGATTCAGAATTTCGGATTCGCTGAGTCCCGAGATTTTTGCGACTTGCGCCAAGGGAATGTTTTCGGCAAGCATGCTCTTGACCATTTCGCGTTTTGCCTCGAGAGCGCCTTCTACCTTGCCTTCAGCTCGACCTTCGGCCATGCCTTCAGCCCGTCCTTCGGCCATGCCTTCAGCTCGACCTTCGGCCATGCCTTCAGCACGACCTTCGGCTCTGCCTTCTGCCCGTCCTTCGGCACGGGCTTCCTTCCTTTCCATGGAAAGTTCGTATTCGCGGTCTGTCATGGCTTTGGCCTCCGTCAACAAGTAACCTTCATCAAAGTTACATAACAGGGCCAGTTTTTGCAAGGGCTCGAAATAAGGGTTGTACGTTTCCTTGGCGGCCTGGTCAGTCCATTCGTTGTTGATCATGTCGATGGCTCGGAGCCACTGGGCGAGGGGCGATTCGTCGAATTTGTAGCCGTCGCGCAGAAATTTCTTGATTTCGACCAAGATGAGATTCTGCTTTTTAAAGAATACTTCGTTGTCCTGGTTCCGCAGTTGCACGCTGTGCCTGTAATTTGGGGAGGCGGGCCAGGTGTCGAACATCTGGAGCGCTACAAAGTTCAGACCCTTGAGCTCGTATGTTGCTTCGGGGAACTTGTTTTGCGTCGTATGGCGTGCCGTGTAGAATACGAGGCGGTCCTTGAATACGTCGTCGCCCTTGTGCTGCACTTCGATGACGATGCGGTTGCTGAACTGGTCCTTGGCGACGATGTCCGAGGTAATGCTCTTGATAAAGGGACCGCTCGGAATCGACGGATCGATAAAGTCCAGGCTGCTGATGCAGTCGGCGCCGTCCAACTTGAGTACTGCGTTCAGGAAGCTTGCTGCGATATCCTTGCTTTGCGCGCTTCCGAAAATCCGCTTGAATACAGAATCGTTGTAAACGTATACGTAGCGATACTTTTCGCGGTATTTCGAGATGAGCTGGGAGACGTTTCCGCCTGCTTTCTTCGTGTTGCTGATGTCACGCAACATTTCTGTGTATTGAGTTCTGTTCACTATGAACCTCCGGGATAAAAAAAATGACACCTTTTTTTGAGTGTCTCCGCGCAGAGGTTCTGAACGCTCGGAAGGAATATAGAATAGGGTCGAAATTTGTAAAGGGTTACTTTGTAAAAAATATGTAAAAGACTTGGTAGGTGGGCTTATTGTTTGACCGGCGGCGGAAAGTGTTGCGAAAAATTTTTCCTTATTCACTATTCATTGCACAATCCCCCGAGTCGAGCTCGGGGTCTTGTGCCAACCGCACGCAAGGTTATGAAGCAGCAAAATGCTGGCATTTTGATATTTCATAACCGCAGCTGCGAACGCCGTAGGCGTTCAATGCTGGCCTCGGTCATCCCCGTCATCCCCGTCAAGCGAGGACAGGCGCGAGGACAGGTGTCC
>JAZLIJ010000213.1:0-3947 GCA_045617325.1 Fibrobacter sp. | reverse complement strand
GAAGACCATTCTCCTGGCATGGTGTTCTGGCACCCCAACGGCACCAAGATGGTGAACGCCCTCAAGGACTACATCCGTGGCAAGATCGACCGTCGCGGTTACCTGGAAGTTATCACTCCGGAAATCGTGAACAAGACTTTGTGGATCAAGTCCGGCCACGCCGACAAGTACAACGAAAACATGTTCAAGACCATGGCCGGCGACGTTGAAATGGCCGTGAAGCCCATGAACTGCCCCTGCCACATTCAAATCTTCAACACCGGCCTCCGCAGCTGGCGTGATCTCCCCATGCGTCTTGCCGAATTCGGTAAGTGCCACCGTTACGAACCCGCCGGTACCATGCACGGTTTGATGCGTGTCCGCGGCTTCGTTCAGGATGACGCTCATATCTTCTGTACCGAAGAACAGATCGCTTCCGAAGTGGCTGATTTCTGCGCTCTCGTGAAGGAAATCTACCACGACTTCGGTTTCGATTCCATCGTTGTGAAGTTCTCTACCCGTCCGGAACGCCGCGTAGGCTCCGACGAACTTTGGGACAAGGCTGAAGCAGCTCTTGAAGAAGCCACAAAGCTTGCTGGCCTCGACTACATTCTGAACCCGGGCGAAGGCGCCTTCTACGGCCCGAAGCTTGAATTCACCCTGAAGGATTCCCTCGGCCGTGATTGGCAGTGCGGTACTATCCAGGTGGACTTCAACTTGCCGCAGCGTCTGGGTGCCGAATATGTCGGCAAGGACAACCAGAAGCATATTCCGGTGATGCTGCACCGTGCCGCCGTGGGTTCCATCGAACGCTTCCTGGGCATCCTCATCGAAGAATTCATGGGCGATTTCCCGCTGTGGCTCGCTCCGGTCCAGGCACGCGTCCTCCCCATTTCTGAAAAGTTCGCTGAATACGCCCACAAGGTGGAACGCGAACTGGTGAACGCCGGCGTCCGCTGCGACATCGACGAAAGCAACGAGAAACTTGGCTACAAGTTCCGTCAGTGCGAACTCCAGAAGGTTCCGTACAAGATCATCGTTGGCGAAAAGGAAATGAACGAAGGACTTGTCTCTGTGAACAAGAGAAAAGAAGGTGACAAGGGCAGCATGACTGTTCAGGCCTTCTTGGACATGACTGCAGATGATCGAAAAGTCGTCCGTTAGTCAATAACCGAAAAACATTCGCAAACGTAGGTTCCTTTGAGCCTACGTTTTTTATCGTCGGTGACAACCGCCTAAGGCGAGAGCAGCGGACAAACTTGTTTGTACATTGCCGAGCCGCTGCGGTTGGGACTCCGTAGGAGTCCAAAAGGAAGTTGCCGACGGCGTCGTGTCTGTTCGCCGCCGTAAAGAAGGTGATAAAGGCAGCATGAAGGTTGCCGACTTCCTCAAGATGACCGAAGACGACCGCAAGGTCGTGAGATAATCATCGCGAGGATTACATTTTGAAAAACGCAGACTCAATCGAGCCTGCGTTTTTTATTCCGTTGTGTGTTCGTTAATTACACTCTCTGCTCACTTAGGGAAAACAGAAAGAATCAATCAGGAAGTAAATATTGAGGTTCAATCTCTATAGTATTCCAAGCAAGAGGTCTTCCCGTTATGGATAAATTTGCGGGAACTGCCGGAAGTTGCTTTGTGATGCATAATTTAGGCTCTTCAAATTTAATTTCATTTTCTTTTTCGAACCGTTCTCCTTTCCAGACTATATTTTTGATGTCTAATCCGCAAATTCTATCTTCAATAAAAATTTTTTGAAATTTACATTCACATTCGACTATATATCGAAATCCATTAATTGTAAAAACAATCGGAAGAATCCCGTTTGTTTCACAACCATATTTCAAAACAGACAATTCGTCATCGGGTACATCTTGCACGAATGGGAAAGATGTTATTTTTCCTGCTTTTAACAAAGATAAAAAACGTATTGTGAAGCGACAATCATTATTGTTTAAATCAGACAAGAAAAATTTTGAAAAATCAATACTCGTATTTTGGGCGAGAGCTATGACATCTGCAGCAAGTTCAAAACAGTAGCCAAGTTCTGCATATTCATCATGAACATTTTTTATGTAAGTGCAATCTTCAATAGCGAATAGGGATTTTTCATTATAGGAACTAATAAAATCACAATCTTCAATACAAGTTAATAGAGGGTACTTAGAATCTTCTAAATCAAACGAGAAATGATGACAACCCTGTTCACATTTAGAAACAATCAATGTAAAACCAGATTTCATTTTATAGTGCAAATGATCCTTGTAAGGGTAGCAAACTGTTTGCACTTCTTTGTTTCCAAAGGAAAACTTTGATTCAAAGCAAACACGTCCGGAGATTTTTAAGCAATTGTAATCTGGGTAATATGTTTTCAAAATTTCACGAATGTCTTCATTCAAGATATACTCTGGGCTCAATTTCTGTTTTCCAAAAATTGAAATCGGTTGAATGATGTTCGTGACAGCCGGTGTAGTAAATTTTAATGAAACTAAGCCATCAGAATTTGTTTCTGATTTCACAACAGTACCCGGAGCAAAAGTACTTATAAGTTTATCTATTGTGTAAATTCGTTTAGATTCGGCCAATGCCGGCTTGCAATATTTCAAGCAATCTGTATAAAAAGATGTATCTTCATGCAATTCAGAAAAAGGAATTGAAAGACTCTTTTGCTTTGCCATTATAGCATCGCAGTACTTGTTAATTAGCTCATTGTCAACAAATCGATATTTTATTGTTTCAGTTACTGTATCAACGCCCAACAAACATACGGACACATTTGAAAGTAGATGGAGTGATAAGTCATCCTCATCTAATCTGACATACTTTGTAGATTGTTCAACAGCTTTGCACTGAGCAACAAAAACTTTACCATTGAATTCATTTTCTTCAAGAACCTGAAAAGAAAAGTCAAAGCCAACATCGTATGTGTACTTAGACGCTTTGGTATTATGCTTTAAAGCCCATGGGATAATTAAGGCTTCGCCTAAATCACCAATTTTCTGCGCTTTGCAATTTGTTTTCGACATTCATTCCCCTATTCTATTCAAAAACTCCGAATACGAAAGAATTGGTATTCCAGCATGGCTTTCTAGTTCCGTCAAATCCTTGTCGCCACTTATAATGAAATCAACAGGAACGCTTTCTGCCATTGACAATATAAAGAGATCCTTAATGTCCCTAATAGGTGATTCAGCTTGTATTGTGATTGGAGTCCAATGACAAACATTATCTACCATATCAACAAACGCTTGCCGAGATTCTTGAGAAATAATAACGTTAAATTTCGGACGAGCTATCACAGTTTGAATTTCATCTAGCAACAGCTCGCTCATATAAACCTGAACATCATTACGGCATAAAACATCGGCAAGCGAAGCAAGCCGCTTGCCTATCATGAATGATATCCACAAATTTGTGTCGAACAGGACCTTCATTTCCCGTAACGGACCGCGTTGACTTCAGCGGCGATTTCTTCATCAGTCATCATCGGAGTCTTGGGACATGAATCGACGAATTTCTGGACAATGCTCCGCTTTGACCGCACGGTCCAGCCCATGCGATTCGCTAGCGTTTCCATGATACCCAAATCCTGGGTCGGAATTGTCAGAACAAGATCTTCCATAAAAATCCTCGCTCTTAAAATACATTTTTTCTTCAAAAACGCCAACAATGTCCCCCCGCTGATTGATTTGAAACGCCATAAAAAGCCCTTTTTCACCATCTTTTTTCAATTAAAAGGGCTATCCAGCTACAGTATTTCGACAGTTTTCAATGGAAATTGCAAAATAAGAACGGTTCTGCAGCCAATGAAAGAAACTGAACTTTATGATTTTATATATATTTGAAAGCATAATAAATGGAGTTTTTATAAGCACATAGAAAACGAAATAACATTTTAGTAGAGCAACGCTCTTGTTCTTGACGCAGAAACCTAGACAATTTCTTTTAGTTCATGAGAATAAGATGCA
>JAZLIJ010000212.1:0-7756 GCA_045617325.1 Fibrobacter sp. | reverse complement strand
TGACGAACGGCTCGCCCGCCTTCGCCGCCACAGCGACGGAGTACACCGGATTTTCCAAGTCCGATGGCGCAAAGACATCCACCCTGTCAAAAGCGTCCAAGTCCAGCGACTTGATGTAGAGCGAGTAGCTGTGAGTCGCTTCTGTTGCCACAATCTTGAAACGGTCCTCATCGCCATCCGCCTGTAAATACGCATGCAGGCGCTTGTTCGGAGAGAGCTCCAGCAACTCATCAGAAGGCTCGTCGGTGCAACAGCCTGTCACGACGAATTGTCCGTTGCGGATAAATTCAAACGGAACATCGTCGCGGCCCGCGACATCAGCGGCGGCACTTGCTGCATTCGGCGCAGTCCTTGGCGCAATAGCAGCGGTACTTGCGGCAGCCTGCGCAGCACTTGCCGCAACAGCGTTCTTCGCCACAGCCGCAACAGTTGCATTACGCATCTTCATCCTTACTTCCCACTGGTACGTTCCATTCGCATTCACATCTGGGAGCACCGCAGAATAAGTTCCGTCTTCCGCGACATTGTCACCATTGGCGCCTTCATCGTTCAAATTGAAACTGCGCACGGTTCCATCCGGATACGTAAGCGTCGCTACAGCTTCAACGTCACTCAAGACTCCAGCCGCATTGCGAATCGACGCTTCGATGCGACCTTCTCGCGGCCACACATACGGCCCCGCTGGAGTCACCTTCGCATTCATCTGATAACGCATGTGCCTCGAGGAGGCAACCATTCGATAATCCAGCTTAGAATTTTTCAGTTTGCTCGTCACACGCACATACGGAGTTGCAAGCGAAGCCAAAGTCGCAGAATCCACTTCACCTATAAAGAAGTTACGCGTTCCCAGCTTAAATTTGCGAATGCTCATCGGAAGCGTTTTGTCATTCTTTGACATCAGCGTCAAAGGTTCTCCCGAAACATTCTCATCTTCAAATGAACCGAAAATCTGCACCTTGGAAGCTTCCTTCGGGACATAAGTCGCCTCCATTTTTGCATGTGGCGCCACCACCGCGGCGGCAATTTGTCCATTTCCATTCGTCTCCGTCAAGGCTGCGACAACAGCATCATACATCTTGATATACAAGCTGTCCTGTTGTTCATAATACGTACCGTTTGTCGCGTCAGCCATCGAACTGAGCATTTCCAAATCGGCGTCATCGCCATACGCAAACGTATGGACCGCAATATTCTTCGATTCGTAAAGCTTGACGATATCATCCTTCGTCTTTTCGCTCCGATTATCACGACCATCGGAAATGACGTACAAAAGTTTCAGCGACGTAGAATCGTCAGAAAAAGAATTCATCGCCTTGTCAATCGCATCAAACATCGCTGTCTGTCCCGTGGGCTTGGGAGCAGATTTCGTCGCCTTCATGACATCATCCAAGGCAAATTCCGTTTGCGGTTCGAATAAAGTCGTAACCTTATCATTAAACAGGAAAACACCTAGCCGTAAATCATTCGATTTCACATTGGTCTTATTCTTTGAAACATTCATGAATCCGCTGGCAATATAATTCAGCGCAAGTAAAGCATGCTGATTTTTTTCACGTTCACGCATACTGAGCGACCAATCCATGACAACATTCACTTCTATTTTTGACGTATTGACCCAGCTCAACTTGAGATACTTTCGCGTTTCCTTGATGTATTCTTCTTCCGGACGATTGAGTTCCACCTTCATGTACGGCAACTCAACTGGGATATACTCCTTGCAAGCGCTCCTTGTCAGCCAGGCGACATCCCCCTCCTTCCACATGCCCGTATTGACATCAAAATTGACACGATTCGTATAAGTTTGAAAAACATCTTTTTCCGAAGGTTCGCGACCTATCAAGGACTTGAACCAATGCCGCGGTTTCACCTGTCCCCTGCAACTTTCCGAATCAAACTGCGGATCCATAAGCACCATATCCCAACCAGAACGCGTATTGCCTTCGGCATCCGTACAGTAATACGACTGTTTCGATTGAGGATTCATACTATACTTTGTTGATAAATTCAACCATTGCCATTGAATATGATTCTTATCGCACACCTTTGATTTTTGAACCATGTGTTCATCCCACATAATCGTATGTGCTGATGATGCGGCTTTGTATGGCAAAAGAAAATACCATTTTCCCTTTCCAGACGAAGTAATATCCACACGATTCCCATTGGCATCCCTGAAATAAATTTTGTAAGTCTTATCCGATTCCACGAGACTTTCATCGATATAATCTATTACGGAATAGCGGTTTGAATCCAAATAGACATAGCGCCCTTCCTGTGAAACCAAATTTGTCGCAGGTCCCGTTTTCAATCCCGATGGAATTAGCGATGTGGAATCTTCTGTTTCAAACGAAAGCGGAGTACCCGGCTTATAAATACGCATTTGATTTTTTAAATTAAACCAGTCATTTGCATTTTTTCCGACATAGGAAACCTGCACAAAATTTCCTTGCACATCAGCGCTAATCTTGATAGTAGTACTCATCTTCAATTCGGCCGAGCCATACTCATCCCTTAGGCCCAAAAAATCATGCACGCTCTCATGCGTAACTACCGACGCATGGTCAATTCGGTACATTTCCACATCACTCAAACTCGTCCAGTCATCTTCCATCCTTATGGTTCCACCGGTATTGAAAACACCTACTGAATTTGGATGAACATCAGCCTTTTTCCAAATGATGGTACAACCTGAGAACGTCGTATCATGGGCAATTAAGCGAATATTGCCTAAAAAGACGCCGCCATTCGTAGCTTCGTACAAATAGTCGGCCCAGTATCTCATCATTTTTTCATACGAGTAATAAGAATACTTGCTAGTTGTATCTGTATCCGGTTCACGTTCAATGCAGACGACCGCATCAACAACTTCCTCGGTTGGCTTTCCCGAAGCGTCGCGTTCTCCAACACGGATATTTGTAAGTGGCGAGATTTTTGCCCACGCAGCACAGGCAATAAGCAACAACAACAGTAATTTTTTCACCCTCTCACTCCTTCTTTACGTATATAAAAGCGAGTATTATCACAATACGCCAAGCATCCCCACTAAAAAATAATACAAATCGTATAAATTGTTTTGAATAAATGCGAAAATACAAATTTACGTGATTTAGTTATCCGTGATTTTCTGACAACAGCCGTTTTAAAAGACAGCGGCAGCCCTCGTTCACATCGTTCCAAGTCGCCGTAAAGTCGCCCGTATACCAGGGGTCGGCCACATCGCGCGGATGCCCCGTCCAATCCATCAAAAGTGAAATTTTCGAAGCATAATCCGAAGTGGCTCCAGGCGAAATCCACCGGAGATTCCGCACATTATTCGCATCCATCAAAACGATGTAGTCGTAATATTCAAAGTCGCGAGGAGTCATCTGTCTCGCCGTTTTTCCGCAGCAGTCGATTCCGTGGGAGGCAAGCATCCGACGCGCAGGCGGATAGACCGGGTTTCCAATTTCCTCGTCACTCGTAGCGGCACTCGCTATTTCAAAATCATCGACATCCAGCCCCGCCTTGCGCAATTCCGATTCACACGATTGCAGCATATTTTTTATGACGAATTCCGCCATAGGGCTCCGGCAAATATTTCCGTGACAGACAAAAAGTATTCGAATCATATTTTTCCTTTTTTATACAACGATAAAAATTTTCGACTCTTTTTAAAAATTTATTCTGTTTTGGCGGCGACTCATTATTATATTAGAAATGGAGTCCATGCAGATTCCAAGAGGAGAAAATATGGCAGAAAACAAGATGTACCAAGTTTCTACGCTCACCGCACTCGCCTTGGGCTATACACGCAAAGTCACAACTATTGAAGAACTTTTGCAAAATGGGAATACAGGACTTGGCACCTTCGAGAATGTAGACGGAGAAATGATTGTCGTCAACGGTCATTGCTACCGCGCTTCGGATGACGGCAGCATTTCAAAGCCAAGCCTAGAGACTGGCGTTCCGTTTGCATCGGTTGCATTCCTGCAAAATTCAACAAGCTTCGAATTTCACGACATCAAAAACATCGAGGAGCTCAAGCAGCAGCTGAATCTAAAAATCGAGGAGGATTTCGGGCTCAACAGTATGCACATCGTGCGCATCGACGCACTCTGCGACATCGTAAAGGCACGCTCCGAAGGCGCGTTCAAGTCGCAACACGTGGAACTCAAAGAAATTCTCGACAAGCGACAAAAGGATTTTGAATTCATCAACGTCCAAGGAACATTCGTCTGCATCTACTACCCCGACTACATGCAGGGCATCAACGCCGCCGGTTGGCATTTCCATTTCGTCTCGGACGACCGCACCCAGGGCGGCCACGTTTATGAATTGAGCTTTGCCCAAGGAAAAGCTACTTTGAATAAAATAAACAAGCTTGAATTACAACTTCCAACAGAAGCCGCTTTTGACACTTATTCGCTCGCAACGGACATGAGTAAGGTCATCAAGAAAGTGGAACAGGGGAAATAGGGAATTAACAATTAACAATTAACAATTAACAATTAACAATGAACAATTTTTGCAGCTAGAAATGTACGGAGGGCTACGATTTGAGCGGATAGGGGGCAACAATCTCCCTTTTATTTGAAAAATAGAGACTTACTTTATCTGTTAACAAAGCGAAGGTCTTGGCAAGGCTTAGAAAACATCATGTGGTCATTACAATGATTACCAAAATTCAATTCTTTAAGAGAAGAACTTAAAAAGCCGCCTTTGCAAAAACAACTTCTCCATTAAACCTGCTTTTTCCAGACATTAAGACATTTTCACATGCAAGACCCAAAATGTCATAAAGGCCATAGGCATTAGGCTTCAGCATACCAACTGGTCGCGAATTTCGCCTCCCCCACATGAATAATTCAACCAAGTCCGCTCAACAGGATTACTATAGTTCATTTTCAAATACTTACTTTGTATAAAGCAGTTTTTAGAGATTCCCTTTATATTTTTCTCCGCAATAAGAGAACGTTACAAGGACAAGTAAAAAAAATATTGCCTTAATAAGATTCATTTACTCAAGAATCCTAACCGCACGTACTCCAGTGAAACCAATGTAAAAAGTACTGTATTCTTTATTTTCACGAGGGTTATTCTTTTTAGCGCAGGCATAGGGTCTCATAGCACGACATACAGGAAGCATATTGTTTCCATCATACGTCCCGCAGAAAGAGGATATAGCATATCGAGTTACGCTGCTATCTTCGTTATCCTTATAAAGACCAATGACACTTTCTTCGGCATTGCCATAAACGTCATATAAGTCGAAAGCATTCGGAACATATTTTCTAACAGGATAAAGTCCAGGAGCTTTGTCAGAACATTCAACATTCATTTCCCTACTCAAGGCCTTTTTATCCAACGTGTCGCCCCAAGCAAAGACCGTTGAAGTCCCTCCCGACATAAGGACAATCCATTCGTTGACTGTGGGCACTCTATAGCCATTAGAAGACAAATTCCATGCACTTACATTTTCACTTGTCTCAAGTTTCTGCAGCACATATCCGTTTGCACGAGCACTATCCTGCGGCAGCTCACCAACCCACGAAATGTCCAATCCATCTTTTATAGAACGAAGCATTACCAACATGTGATTATATGGAATAGGATAATCCAGCATTTCTTGGTCGCTAACAGAAGGATAAAATTCTTTATTAAACCAATTAAGATTTTTTTTGTAATCATAATCTGCAACAACATTTCTCATTTTTCTTAAGCTGCTAGAGGATTCCTGAAGCCACATGGCATCACGAATTCTCATTTCCGTTTTGTCTACAATCAAATCATGTTCAAACGTCATATTTTCTGTAGTATAGATATCACAACCCTTTCCCTTGCATTCTTTGTTGAAGCCCTTACGAACATTAAAAGTCTTTCCACTAAGTTCAACAATAGCCTGGTTGACCAAAATCCAACTTGAATCCGCTTCGGACAAATCATTTAAATTTCGTGAGTAAAGCGCAAGAATACTTCTTGTATACGGGGACCCCTCAATATAAACACAGTTCAAGGAATCAACACGAGCTGCACCATTGACTATCCATACGCCATCTTCTTTGTTGAATTTCTTTTCAGGGCAAATTTTAATTCCCTGATTCCAATCAACTTCGTACCAGCGTTTTTTCCCCATCGTTTTACGAGGAGACTTCGTCTTGTAAGATTGTTTTTTAGAAACAACACTCTTTGCGGCCATATAAATTTTCTTTTGGCTTTTGCCATTCTGCATCCACCTAGATACATCTTGATTAGTCGTTTGACCAAGCGAATTTCCCTGTGCATCATAGACATTCAAATCTACGGCAGAGACAATACTTGCCAACATACTTAAAACCACAATTATTTTGAACAAATGCTTCATCTTTTGGGAATATAGAAAAACACGCAACTAGGCAAAACGCTTTTGAGTTGAGAATAGGCTGTACTAAATCGTTGTTTAAAGAACAAAAAAGCCCCGCTCATGCAAAGAATGGGGAAGAAAAACGAAACTGAGACAAAATTATTTTATCTGCCGGACAAGGCGAAGCCCTTGGAAAGGCTTTGAAAACATCATGTGGTCATCACAATGATCAGCGATATTTAATTCATTAAAAGATGTGGTTAAGAAACCACCTCTACAGGAATATACTTCTTTGCGAAAACGACTTTTCCCCGGCATCAGAACACTTTCACATACAAGCCCCTGTATATCGTACAAACCATACGCATTGGGTTTTAGCATTCCCACAGGACGAGAATTTTGGTTCCAATTTCCACAAGAATACTTTAACCAATCCATTTCTATTGCATCTTTTTTTATTTAGCTTTAAATACCTATCATCAGGATCTTTCTGACCGAACCAAGCATACTTAGTAGCCTCCAGGGAATCCGTTGAACGAAGCGCCAATATTTATAGCTATCATACCCCCTGCCACCACGAGCCAAAGCAGTCCATTCATCATAATATGGCAGACGATAACCATCAGCATACTCATCTATTTTTACATGATAATACTTCATTCCATCTGTTGAATCAGGGAAAAAACCAAAGCCTATTATATTGAAACAGCCATCATCATACGCATCAAAAGAAGTACTCGTATTTTCAGTTTCCTCTAGAATGTAAACTGGCTTGTAACCATCACGTAAGCTACGGTTATTGGCATAAACTAAAGCGTGATACAGATATATTCGAATAGCAGCAGAATCATGAACATCACATACCCCATTTTTCACTACTGATTTCTTCTTTTCTATCCAATAGTTGCTATTACGAAATAAATTTTCATTTACTTGCGCAGGAATTGAATCCCACAGCATTTGAACAAATTCGCATTCAGTCACCTTATACTTATCTACCGCAAGAATTTCTCTTATCGAATCAAACCTCACCGGATCAGAGAGCTTTTTCACAAGTAATGAACTACGAATAAGAGACGCATCCTTACTACCACTATATCCTCCTAGCAAATGTTCCTGTGTCGAAAGATCAATATATTTCATCCCGACAAGGAGATTGAACGTAACCACATGGCCGATTTGAGTCACGTACTGGATTTTCCCGTTTTTCACGTAGTTGCCGGAATTCAGTTGAATGCAGTCGCCCACCTTTTCGTAAGAGAAGCCCTTGACCTTCCAAAGCCCCTTATCGCTGCCATCAACGCAGATGGTGTAATCCGTATTTTTCTCCATTTCTAGCCAATGTTCCGCACCATTCAGCGACACACGGAAAGTGTTTTGAGCAGCAGAAAGCAGCTTCAAACGCGGCTGTGCGGCAGCATCTTCTGCGGAAACAGG
>JAZLIJ010000211.1:0-3003 GCA_045617325.1 Fibrobacter sp. | reverse complement strand
ATCCTTCAGGGTGAATTCAAGCTGGACGCCGATGGCGTCCGCTGCTGCCCTCGGTCATGCCGAAATGCGTGCATTTCGTCGCGACTCTCGGTTTGCAAGCTTTTCGGGCCGTAGAAGGCGCCTTCGCCCGGGTTCAAGATGTAGTCGAGGCCAGCAAGCTTGGTAGCTTCTTCGAGAGCGGCTTCAGCCTTGTCCCACAGTTCGTCGGAACCCACGCGGCGTGGACGCCTACGGCGTCTGCACTACGCCTCAGCAATGAAAAATAAACAAGTTTATTTTCGCTGCATTCGGCTTGTATGCTACTCCGGACGGGTGGAGAACTTCACCACGATGGAACCGAAACCGAAGTCGTGGTAGATTTCCTTCACGAGGGCGCAGAAGTCAGCCACTTCGGAAGCGATCTGTTCTTCGGTACAGAAGATATGAGCGTCATCCTGAACGAAGCCGCGGACACGCATCAAACCGTGCATGGTACCGGCAGGTTCGTAACGGTGGCACTTACCGAATTCAGCAAGACGCATGGGGAGGTCACGCCAGCTGCGAAGACCGGTGTTGAAGATCTGAATGTGGCAGGGGCAGTTCATGGGCTTCACAGCCATTTCAACGTCGCCAGCCATGGTCTTGAACATGTTTTCGTTGTACTTGTCGGCGTGGCCGGACTTGATCCACAAAGTCTTGTGGCGACTTCGTCGCCTCCCGCATCGGCTCGGCTATGGGCAAACGCGTTTGCCCGCAGCACTCGCCTTGGGCGGTAGTCACGATTGGGATGCAAGCATCCCAGCTCTTCGGCTCGGCAATGGACAAACGAGTTTGTCCGCTGCTCTCGCCTTGCATCGCTGTCCGGAGTAATCACTTCCAGGTAACCGCGATATCTGCTTATTATGGGCGTTCCCGCACATTCTGTGCGGTCGGGCTATATTCTGGGGGTAATCGGCTGCGCTTACGCTTGCCACTCACCTCCCAGAACCAAGCCTCGCTTCGCGAGTCTTGACCCCAAGGGGTCACTATCCCTAACGCAAATGCGAATTTTTGCTATCTATCGCCATATTTCTGGCGATTCAATTCATCTCGAATTACATATTTTAAACTTTCGAAGTATTCCGCATCGTCTTTTGCTTTAAGACAAAAAGCAATTGTAATAGGAGCATAGACAAAAAAGAGTATTGCTATAATTCGGAAGAAAAAATAGCGTCCCATTTCAGAAAAACCCGTGATGCTTCCTGCCGCTATACATCCTGCGATGAACGCGATTGTGAAAGTTGTAACGTATTTGGACATTTTTTCCTCATTTAATATTGATTTTCTTGTCTAACTTTTTCATTATAGGCTTTGCATTGGAAAAAGCCCATTAATGCCCAAGCGGGTCCTGCTAACCAAACAAGGAATCCCAAATCGGCGTTTATGGCGACAGCATAAAGGATGATTACAGCAATCGCTCCAACCCATCCTCGACAATAAAGACTGCCGATTGGGGCGAAGAATAAATTCAGCAGACTTGCTGCTGCAACGGATTTTTCTTTCATAAGATTTACTCCTGTATTTTTAGAGGTTTTAATTACATTCCATATTTTCTGTTCCTGTTTTCTGGACTTTTCCGTTTTTGGAAAAACATTTCTTTTCGGTAACGGCATCGCCATTTTTATACGTAACAGAACTTTTTAGTTTCCCATTAGAATAATACTCCTTGACTGGTCCGTTAAGAACTCCTTTTTCGTAGGGATTTTCCTTTGATTTTTTGTTTAAACCGATATGATTGCCATTCCAATCACAAGGCCCGTAGAATAGTGTTTCAACACCTTGTTTTTCCCCGTTTTGATACAAAGTCTGTTCGGCAACAAAAGGCTTTCCTTCATATTTTTTGGCACAACGGCATTTCTTTTTTATTTGTTCATAACAATCCGACAAACAGCCGAATAAAGGCATGTGTGCCGCTACACAACTCATTCCCATAAATGGGCTAGTCCAATCAGAATAGTTTCCATACCGCATGGATCTTTCTATTTTTCCATCCTTATACAAAACTTCTTTTAGTTTATTGCCGCGATCATCATATTCAATGACTGAACCATTCAATTTACCATCAGAAAAATAACGAACTCGTTTCAAAGAACCATCTTTTGAATAAGTTTTTTCTTGACCCTCTTTTAAGCCATTTTTGTAAAATGCGGTTTGGGCTAAAGTAGTGTCCCCTCTATAAACTTTTGTCATCCCATCTATTTTTCCGTCTTTGAATTTTCGGTTCATTCTTAATTGATGTGAATAAGAACCATGCCATGTAAAGTAGGATTCGTACGTGATATTTAAAGATTCATTGCCATTCGCAGTCGCCTTGCAAGAGTATTCTTGTGACTCTTGTGAATCAGATTCTTTCGAAAACTCAGAACTACCCCTTATACGGTACTCGAATCGAAATTGACAAGAATCCGGAGAAAACGTGTTTACACTTATTTCTACCCATTTTTTCTTTGCAATGGAATCTAATTCTTCTTGCGAAAATTCTTTAATGATTGCAGGATAGTCGTCATTGGGTGGCTTGCAAGGATAAATATCTGGAACGACACATAACGATTCTATCTGACTTGAATCTGAAATTATATCTGCGACAGGCTGTGGATGTGATTCGCAAGCGACGTCAGCCATCGTATAAACAACAGTAGTTGCCAAAACAGAAAGAAATATTTTCATTTTTTTTTCCACACTTTTTGATAAATTTTCGTCCTTTAAGGCAATCTCAAGCGGACTTGCGGCGACAATCAGCGCACAAAAAAAGGCGTGGTGTCGTTGGATCCGAAGCAGAGGCCCTAGACAAAGCCTGTTCATGAATCTACAAACGACCCACGCCCCAGTGGGGGCGTGAGCATCTGCATCTTATTCTCATGAACTAAAAGAAATTGTCTAGGTTTCTGCGTCAAGAACAAGAGCGTTGCTCTACTAAAATGTTATTTCGTTTTCTATGTGCTTATAAAAACTCCATTTATTATGCTTTCAAATATATATAAAATC
>JAZLIJ010000210.1:0-12632 GCA_045617325.1 Fibrobacter sp. | reverse complement strand
TGATTTTCTAAAGTCTTGGTCCTGTTTTCCGTAAATTTGACTTCCAAGAAACTTTCTTGGGCCGTCACAAAGCACATCTCCGATTCCTTCAATCTTCCCGGAAGCTTCGCTGAGTTTCCGTCCCGTTCAAGAGTTTTTTTTCAAGCTCTCGTTCGAGGGTGAGACCAATTATAGAATCTTCGATAACGATTGTCAAGAGGATCAGGCAAAATTCTTCTTATTTTTTTACGTTTTTTCTCAGTATTTTACAAAAAACAAAATTTACCATACAATTTTCCATTTTACAAACATTTTATCAACAAGTTTGTTTTAGAAAATATTTCTTTTTAGAATTATAGACTCAATTAAAATTACGATTTATAAGACTTCACACATCTTTTTGAAGTGCATCGGTAATCAAATATTCCGGCTCAACACAGGAATCCAAATCAATAGCGACAGACTTCATTTGCCAACGAAACCAAGTCAGCTGACGTTTTGCATAATTACGAGTTTTTCGTTTTACGTTATCTAGGACAGATTGCAAATCAGCATCACTTTTCGCCATTAAAAGCTCACGATATCCTAAACTTTGCCAAGCAGGTGCCTCTAGCGGAATTTTTTTTGCCAATTCGCGAATTTCATCAAGCCAACCGTCTTCTACCATTTGGTCAACACGAGCATTTATGCGCGCATACAAATTTTCGCGACTTCTCTGTAACCAGAATACGGGCATTTCACCTATTCCACCAACACGCTCCTTTTGCCATTCAGAAAGTTTCCGTCCAGTAGCCTTCCAAACCTCGAGAACCCTGACGATGCGTTGAATATTGTTACAATCCACATTTTCCATTGCTTCAGGATCAACACTTCGAGCGTCATTAAAAAGCGAGTTTCCCTCTACAGCCTTCCGTTCGAGTTCACACCTCAACGCCATGTCTACATGTGGAATTTGAGGTAAACCTAAAACAAGCGATTGCAAATAAAGTCCTGTCCCCCCCACAAGGATATATTTTTTTTGAGGATTTTCACAAAGCATTTTTTTCACATCGGAGCAAAAATTTCCAGCAGAATAAACCTTGGAAGGAGGCAAAAAATCAACTAAGTGATGCCGAACTTTTTGCATATCCTGCAAAGACGGCTGAGCCGTGCCGATAGCAAAACCCTGATATACTTGGCGGGAATCCACACTGATAATTTCCGCGTCATAGAGTTCAGCGAGTTTCAAGGATAGCTTGGATTTTCCAATTCCAGTAGCACCAACTAAGGCAAATAGGATAGGCATATATTTTTAATGTAGCTATATTTAAACCGAAATGAGAAAATTCAAACACATTATAGCCCTATTTTTGGTTACAGCAATACTTTCGGGAATTGCGTACTTTTTGCCAAAATTGGACACTTCGTCCGATAACCAAACAATTGACGACAAAACCGAGCTAGAAATCAAGACAGATACAATCTTGACAATCAAGGATTCTATTCCTTTTGTTGATCGACTAAAAAAAGAGCTTCAAGTTCTCCAGACTTCTTACTCAAAACGCAAAAAAAGAGATAATTGGACTTTAGGCAAGGGACAATCCATCCTAGTCTATCTGTTGCAAGCTCAGAAATTCACCAAGAAAAACGGTGGTCGTGTTTTAAACATAGAGGAACTTTACGAAAATCAGGCGTTTCTCCAATCCGCCCAAATAGACATTTTAACCCCCGAGGGAGACACCCTCAATTTAAGGCTACACGTTTCCGAGAACATCTTCCGTTCCAACGCATCCGTTTTATCAGTTGCATTCCAGGTCACGTCCATTACTCCGGAAATCATCAACGAACTGAACAAGCTGGACTATCCTTACGATTTACTAGTCCCACCATTCGGTTCAAGCGATAGCCTTTTACCCAACTTGAGAAAAATTCAAAACAAAGAGCTTGTCCTTTGGCTCGCCATGGAATCGACAACCATCAATAAAATCCCTCAAAAACTACGACCTCTGCGCATTCACCATACATCGCAACAAATCGAATCATTCATCAACAGTGCCATGCAGGCGGTTCCAGGCTCCGTAGGCATAGCGACACGATTTGGGGAACAAGCGGTAGAGCACAAGCAACTTCTACAAGCCATTTTGGAGCCATTAAAATCGAGGAACCTATGGTTCATAGACTTGTCCATGAACAAACTTTCCAAAGTTCCCGAAATGTGCAAAAACATTTCCATGCAATGCAAAATTTCCACGCCATATAATCCGGAAAACAGTTCCATAGAAGACTACGTCAAGCAACGCTTGCGCGAAGCGCCCAAAAGCGGCACCTCGGCCTTAATCCTTCCACTCAGTCTTGAAGCAATTTCACAAGTCAAGGATTTGTCTGAAAAAGTAAAGAAACAAGGAACGACAATAGTAAATTTATCTACCTTTATCACGTACTGAACAAGGAGTCATTCATGACTGTAAAACTTGGAGTTAACGTAGATCATATTGCGACCATCCGTGAGGCTCGAAAGGGTAAGGAACCTGATCCCGTTGCAGCAGCCATGCTTGCCGAACTCGCAAATTGCAGCGGCATCGCAGCACACCTTCGCGAAGATAAGCGCCACATTCAGGACCGCGACATTAGGCTGCTCCGCGGCATGGTAACGACCAAGCTGAATTTAGAAATGGCTCCCACCCAGGAAATGGTCCAATTTGCGGTAAACAAGCAGCCGGACATGGTAACACTAGTTCCAGAAGTTCATTCAGAACTGGCTACGGAGAGTGGTCTCAATGTCGCAGCAAATCTCGACGGGCTTTCAAAATACATCTCCACGCTAAAAAACAATGATATTCAAGTAAGCATTTTTATCGATCCAGAAACAGAGCAAGTAAAAGCGGCAAAAAAAGTTGGAGCAAATTTCGTAGAATTCAACACCGGCAAATACGCAACAGCTTTCGACTTAGGCAGTCGCCAAGAAGTGGATCGAGAATTATCCGCGATTGAAGACATGACCATGCTCGCACAAAAATACGGTCTTCGAGTGTTCGCAGGACGAGGACTGAACTACAGAAATGTCGGTGCAATCGCATCCATCGAAGGCATCGAGGAAGTCGTTGTTGGACATAGTATCGTCAGTCGTGCGGTTCTCGTCGGAATGGAGAAAGCTGTTAAGGAAATGCTCGCGTGCATCCGCCATGCAGATTCCTAATTCTTGAAATTTTAAGCATAAAAAAAGACGGTTAAATACCGTCTTTTTCTTTTTCAATAATCAATATATTCCACATTTTGCAGGACCAACCCCTGCGGAGGAGCCCAAGTACGCTCACCTTTAAATTTTTTTGCAAAAATTTGTTCAACCGTACCACGAGGATAGCGCCCTCGCCCGACATCGAATAACGTTCCGACCATGGCACGAACTTGTCGATGCAGGAAACGATTTCCTTTGATATGAAACATGCAGCTCCAGTCGTTCAAGCGTTCCAAACGAAATTCACTCAATGTGCATAGAGTCGATTTTCCATCATTGCGCGGAATGCAGAAATCAATGAAATCATGCTCACCAAGGAATGAGGCAGCTTCCATTTCCATTTCTTCCAAATTCAAATGTAACGATCCACACTCCCAGCCAAAATCTCGATACAACGCAACCGGTCTTGTAAAAATCGTATACTGATAATAACGTAAAACAGCATCATAGCGCGCATTGAAATTTTCATCGCACGCCTCCAGCTCGCGGATTCTGATAAGTCGTTTTGTAAGGCCATTGACAGAGGCGACCACCCTAGCCGGATCTAGCTCGCCATCGTAATCAAAATGGACGCACTGCCCACGCGCATGCACTCCAGTATCCGTACGACCAGAACCAACCACATGTATCGGTGTACGTAAAGCAACGGTCAGAGCCTCTTCTAGAGTTGATTGTACAGTTACAAAACGTTTCTTGCCGGCACAGTTTTGCACCTGCCAGCCATAAAAAGCGCTCCCCAGATACTCGCAACGAAAGCGATAGCGCATCAGTTACCCGATTCTACAGCATCCTTGATGATGGCTTCCACCTTTTCCTGAGGAAGCTTGAGCTTTGCTGCGATAGCGGATGCAGGAAAACCCCTACGGGACATCTGCAAAATTTTGGTGCGTTCCATAAATTCGCGATCAAAGCGGCTCGTTTCAAGCGAATTATTTTCGGCAACCCCAGAAGCCACAGCCGAGTTCTTCTGCGTCTTGTTGGCATTTCTGCGGAAAAACAAAACATCGGAAAGAGACTGCACTGCAGAAGAAATGCGCTGCTTGGCAGTCGGTCGTAAAATAGGCTTATTCAAACTTGAGGAAAGAATTTTGTTTTCAGGGACGCCATGCTCATTTTCAAAAGCAACCTTTGACAACGAGGTTTGTCTTGATGTTGCTGTTGCAGAATCCTTCGCAAAAGTTTCCGCATTATCGATAATAGAGCGCTTTGCCGTATGATTACGAATTGCAGCACCATTTTCCTCGGCAATCGTTTCCTTGATGGGAGCTCCGCCTCGGCGAATCGCCTCCATCATGCGAGTTTCCTCGACTTTTTTTCGATGAATGAAGACCAAAGCAAGAACCACCATGCAAAGGATGATGGCTAGCGTACCACCAATAATCCAGAGCCAAACATCACCGGACATTCCAGCCCCAGCCTCATCATCCTTGTCACTCACAGGCGAAGAAAGCCTCATGGTAGCAAGCGACTCCCAAGCGGTTCCCAGTTCGGCTCGGATTGCAACCTGAGCATCAACATCCCCTTGAGCATTCCAAAGGGACATTTCCAAGGAGTCTATTTTGGAGCGGGTCTGCAAATACGCATCCACATCAAAAGAGGAGGAGGACCCAGAAAAATCCGTGCTAAGGTAAATTATCACGGCACAAGCCAGCACAAACAGGATGACTGGAGGTACATATTTATTCATGCGCCGAAATTTAGAAAATTTTTGCCATACAATAAAATCAAATTTGCTTTACTAAGAGCAAAACATGTACTAAATCACATTTTTCATCTTCCAAACACCCTTTTTGCATGATAGATACAATACAATTTCCAAGAAAAACGTTTTCAAAGCATCCGTGTGTACCTTTTATTTCAAGAAATAAACACCGTCCGCAAATCGAAAATATTTATTTACATACATATACTAAAGACATTGAGGTATTCACAACACTTTCAACAGGGTATCTTTTAATTCTTATCAGAACAGACCAACAAATAAATATTTTCATATCAAGAACTCTTTGTTCTCCTCCTAACCCCCAAAAACACCTTGGCTAACAAGTCAAGGTGTTTTTTAATACAAGCAAGCCAAACAAGGCTAATTTCACACTTTCACGTGATAGAAACTGTTTCACCCCATTCATTTGCGGGATTATGAAAAGAACAGACGAAAGGCCACTTCTAAAAGTCATTTTACACAAAGTGTCATCCATGCGCCTTAGCCATAGAGGCAAATAAATCCGCCTCTGCAATTTTCGTCATAAACGGACATGGTTGATAAAAATTGAGTAGGACCGAGCATTCGCAGAACCAGCGCGAAGAGTCACAAAAATAATCGAAGTAAGGAAAAATTCAAATCATTTATGCGTAGGCATTTGACAAGCAACATGAATTTATAAAATTTTTGAAAATTGAATTTTTAGAGGCCGCCTTTATTAAATTTACGAGGTAAACAATCAAAAAAGGAACCCATCATGATTTCTAATAACAGCAACATCAATCAAAAAATTCCAAAACCGGTAATGAAAATTTTAGGCATTCTTGTAATTGCCATTGTCATCATTTTGACGTTCAGAATGTTCGTCGGACACAACGACAACACGAAAGTTCTCGTGAAGCAGGCCTTCATTACAGGTGAAATGAGCTGCATCGATCACGCAGGCTGGTACTGGCGCGGATTCGGCGACATTTTCACATACGAAAAGAGCCGTTCGTTCTACTTCAACTCCTCCAGCGAAAAAGTTCACGGCGAAGGCTGGGAAGGCGACGACACCGACGAGGACGACTTCAACGTGACGCTTTCCAGGAACTCCGTCGCAGACATCAGCGGGTTCCTCAAGTACTCGCTTCCGACCAACTGCGACAAGCTCATCAACCTGCACACCGCCTACCACTCCGACGACAAGGTGAAGCACGACCTCATCCGCAACGCCACTTACGCCGCCGTGAGCAAGACGGCTCCGCTCTTTACCGCCGAAGAAGCCAAAGTCACAAAGATTGCAGAATTCCGCCGCATCGCAGCAGACCAGCTGACCGAAGGCGAATACCTCGCCTTTACCGAAGAACGCGAAGAAGCTGTCGGCGAAAACGAATACAATGCAGACGGCACCATCGTTAAAAAGGCGGAAACGCAGAAGTACGTCATCACGCGATTGAAGCTGGATTCGCTCGGTCACCGCATCGTCATCAAGCAGTCACCGCTCACCGAATATGGAATCTCCGTAGTGCAGTTCGAAATCCAGAAGGTGAAGCCGGATGCCAAGACGCAACAGCAGCTCGACATCACCAAGGAACGCGAAATGAAGCGCGTCGCGAACGTGACCGAAGCAGAAACTGCTAAGCAGGAAGCCATCACTGCCGCAGAAAAGGGCAAGGCGAAAGTTGCCGCAGAACGCGCCGAACAGGAAGTCATCAAAATTCGCGAAGTGACCCGCGCCGAGAAGGAACGCGATGTCGCCGTCATCACCGCCGAAAAGGAAAAGGAAGTCGCACGTCTCGGAGCATTGAAGGCTCTCGAAGACGCCAAGCGCATCAAGGCCGAGGGTGAAGCTGAAGCTTACGCCAACAAGGCTAAAGTCGCAGCAGGCTTAACTCCGCAAGAAAAAGCGGAATGGGAATACAAGACGAAGGTCGGCATCGCAGCAGAAATCGCCAAGATTCAACTGCCGCAGCTCATCGTCGGTGGCAGCGAAGGCAAGGGCAGTCTCCCGATGGACATGATGTCGCTCAAGTTCGCTACAGAACTCATGAACAGCCTGAGCAAGTAAAGTAGCGGCTGGTTCTAATTATAAATTATGAGTTATGAATTATGAGAAAGTGTAAGGCGGCGCAGCCGCGATTATAAATCTTGTAATTCGTACTTCATAATTAGCGAAAAATCCTGCTTACCAAGAGTGTGCAAAACGAGTGATGCAGAAATGAGCTCGCTCATTTCTATATCCGAGTCTAAGCAGCGGACGCCAAAGGCGTCAACCACTGCTTACTAATCACTTAAAAAGTGGTTGGTGGGTAGGTATCGCAGCTAGAGATGCGCAAGGCTTTAGCAATTTTCTGCCTACTCACAGGCGCGTCATCCCATGCCCCGACACGGGATCTCTTCGTTGCATCACTAAAGCATCTCGCCTCGGAATAATCCCCGCGGCGAAGTCGCCAAACTATTACCTAGCCCCTACTTTCGCATATTTAACGACACAAAAAAGCCTCGGAATCAACCGAGGTTTTTTGTAATTTATCCAAATTACTTTATCAACGTTTTCTAGGAAGTTCGTTCGAATGCTTTTCAAGCCATACGGCGTCTTCCAATGCACGTTCAGCCTCGGTCGCCCAATCTGAATCAGGGTATTCTTTCACAACATCGCGATAACGAGTCACTGCACTATGAAAATCACGCAATTCACGATATATATTTCCCATTTGCAACATTGCGAAATAGCGTTCTTCAGCCGACAGATCCGTATCCAACAGTTCCTTGTACATTTTCAAGGCATTTTCGAAATCACCCTCGGCAAACAGTTGATTCGCATTGGCAATGGAGTTTCCTGTCGTTGCCACTTTTTCAACTTTCACCTTGGTATTCTTCTGACTCTTAGGAGGCTCATTCTTTGAAGCCACATCTTCAGCCTTTACAGCCTTGGCATTCGCTCTTTCTTCTTGAGCTTCTATTTCAGCAATTCGAGCTTCGGCTTTTCTGCGGAAACGACCATCTGGCGCAGCCTTTTTCAAATAAGCCTTCAAGGACTTTTTTTCCAAATCCGGCTTATCCGTTTTCAAGTAAACCATAGCGAGATAATAATTAGCATCATTGCCTAAGTCTTTGTAACCAAGTCCTTTTTTCAAATTGAATTCAGCCTTGTCATACTCGCCCATTTCGTAACGGGTAACACCGGCATAATAGTAGGCCCCCGCAAAGCCAGGTTTCTTGGACAGAACAGCACGCCACATAGGGGCAGCTTCTTCATAGCGTCCTTTCGCAAGCAGTTCCTTACCTCTTTCAAAAGGGTCTTCGACAACAGATTTATCGTCTTCCGCCTTTGCCGGTTCACTCTTCGCAGCAGGAACCTCACTCACAGGAGCAGCCTTGACCGGTTCCGTTTTTGCGGGTTCCTTGGATGCAGCAGGAAGAACTCCCTTCGGAGCCTTGGCGCGCTCTGCGTTGGCCTTAGCCTTCTGCCCCATCAACTCAAAAGCCTTGGCAGCCCCTTCGTAAGCCTCACCCAGGTTTTCATCATAACGATACGCCAAACGGTAATTGGCCACAGCACCATTATAGTCTTTCATCTTCATACGAACTCTTGCAGCCAAAAGATAAGCTTCAGAGTTCTTCGGATTTTCGGCCAACATGGAACGATATTCGCCCAAAGCCTTTTCATAGGCTCCCTTAGCTTCGAAACGGGCCCCCTGTTCAATACGGGAATCAGCAGCGCAAACATACGAAGCGCCTAGCAAAAAAGCAAACGCAAAAAAAGAAAACTTTTTCATCATGTTAAAAATTTAGCAAAAAAGATTGACATTCACTTTTTTTGAGGCGATATTTGTATCAAACGCAAGTCATTTTTTCAAGAAGGCGAAAAATCATGAAAATAACTGAAGTCGTAGATAAATTCAGGTCCGATGAACAGGAACTTATTATCGAAGCATACGAACGCGAAGGTGGCGACGCAGAAGACGTCGATCTCGTTTTGCTAGACCGTATCTGCGCCCGACTTGGACTAGGCGTAGATTCAGACAGGGAAGAAGAAGATGATATAGCCGAAGAAATTAACTTTGACAATTACGGAAGGCATTTCGGTGACGTTTCCGAAAGCGACGACGACCTTTAATTTTTCATTTCTAGGCAAATTCTTTTCTTGTGTCTAATAATGACACAAATTTTACATACTTTTTGGAACATAAAATCAAACACGCACAAACGGACAGGTAAATATGTTCCATATTTTCAAGACACTTCAACCATCCAAGCTATTTTTGCTGTCTCTCACATTCGTTGTTTTCGGTCTAATATTTATTCTATCCCAAGATATCATCGAAGCGACAACAATTTCTGCGCTTTACGCTTATTTCGCAATCTCTTGAGCCCTTAAGTCCAAAATCGTTGCTAGCGAGAAACTTTTCTTATGTTGAAAAATGTCCGAGTTACTCGAACAAAAAATTATTCGGACATAGCTAAGGAGTTGAATCGCTAGACTTTTTGCAGAACCGATTCATGACATCCGGAACAATATCCATTACTTTAGACGCAAGCGAGCTATCCTTGGAAATCGGCATGATACGCACATCATCCCCCTTGATTACAAGAAAAGCCACTGGCTCCACCGATGCGCCACCACCAGACGCCGATGTATCGCCCTTACTTTGGTGTCCACCAAATCCAAAACCGACAGACACTCGGCTTACGGGTACGATAGTCGATTCGCCCGCTTGAATTGGTTTACCGATAACAGTTTCCGCCTGCGTAATGAAGCGGAGTTTTTCTAGGAGTGTTTCTGCAAGTTTTTCAATAGCCATGGCGATAATATATATAAAACAGACGATAGACGAAAGGCGAAAGACGATAGATTATTGCCGAAATTAAACGATAAATTTGTTTAAGTAAAAATCATTCTCTTATAAATCGGCGAAGCCGCATTCTTTATCTTCCGTCTAAAGCGAGCTTTGCGAGCGTTCTTTCGTCTAGATTAGACGAAAGACTTCAGCTAAAATCTCGCTTCGTAGATGCGGTCACTGGCAGTGAAGAACTTACGTTCCAAGTCAAACCAGCTAAGGTAGCCCCACACAATAACAATACGACCACCAGGAAGTCGTTTTGCCATTCCGTTAATGCCATCTCCCGCCGAGAAATAGGCAACCTCAACATCCTTCACAATTCCCTTTGGTTCAACAATTTGGAGCTGTTCTGTCCAAGACTCGAAATCCTTACTTTCAACAAGTCCCCAACTGCGAGCCACATTCCACTGCAAATTTCCGTCCCTGTAGCTCTGAGCAAGAATAGGGAAATAAGACTTCACTCCCAGGAAAAACTTCGTCTGGATGGATGTATGTCCAGCCTCACGATGTTCGAACGGAAGACTCAGGAACTCCTGCGGAAATCCTCCCCGCCCACCAGGGAAACCTCGCACATAACTTTCAAGGTCACTGCGCTCGTAGCGACGAAAACTATTGTGTTTAAAAATAAAGATGCGTGCACCAGAACGAATACTCTGCTCAATAACCGGGCCACGCAAAATGGGAACAATTCCCTGGAAACGTCCGCTGTTCATGTAATAATCCAGCGCATAAACATCGCTCTTGAACTCCAAAACCAGAACATCCAGCGTATCGCCAACCATCGTAGAATAACGATACTCAATTTTCTTTTCAAGAGCCTCGATATTATCGAATATGGGATAGTCATCAATCCGTATATTTAAAGCGCGATAATTCTTGTAATAAATCTTATTGTAGTCAATCGGAGGTTCTTTTTCTTTTTCGCAGGCTGTCAAAAGTAATGCGCACAAGGCTGCAAAAGCAAAAATAAAACGCAATTTTTTACAAGATTGAGCGGGGACAAACATACGATTAAAATTTAGCATACGCAGCCTTTGTCGTGGAGAGAGGCATAGCCGCAAAATTCATATAAAGGGCATCGTGCACATTTTTCGGTGCATTCTCGACAAATAAAATCCTCCGTTCCCTCTTCCAGGAAGAATTGCAGCGCATGGGCCGCCAAATACGGAGCATCAGGAGAAAGCGCCGAGCAGTACTCATTGGCTAATTTCTGCTTCGTGGCAGGTTCCAGTTCAGAGAACGACGATTCCTTCGCAGGACCGAGAATGGCAAGAAAACGGCGAAGTCCCATCGTCAAGGGAATCGGCGGCATTCGCAAATTATCGCGGCAGGAAAATCCAAGACCCACCGACGCAGGCGCCAAGAGGCGGTAAATGGCGGCACACGCCTTCGGGCGCACGCTGGATTTTCCCATAAAGTAAATTTCGCCAAGGTCGCGCCACATTTCTTCGGGAGTGCGCTCGCGCACCCAGAGTTCCAAGTCCGGGTGATGTCGCACAAAGAGGCCGACACTCCAGAAAATGCCCGCCACATTTTCAAAGACAGTCCAATTTCTACTTTCAAAAACGCCTTCGACGACATCCTCGATTTCCTTCGCCTTGGGCACCGGAAGTTCCCAAAGTTTTTCATCAGGGAACCTCTTGTACAAAGCATCCATCAAGAGCAGAATGCCCGAGTAAAGGCGGTCCTGAAAAAGCGCCGTTCCGAGAAGCGTCCAGGCGATTTGCGCAGTCGCATTTTTCGCCTTGCGTGCCACAAAGACAATCGGATCCGGCACACTGCGCATGATTTGCACAAAACGCTGAGTCGCCGCAAAAAGGGCGGGCTCGTCATGCACAAAGCGTTCAACCGACACCATTGAAAATACTGAGGCTACAGAGCCTCTCCCACCTTCACAGCCTGACCGACACGGCTCTTGAACAGTTCCGGATGGCGAGCGCGGATGTTCTTGTCGACAACAAGAATCACGGTGCTGCCCATTTCGAAGCGGCCAAGTTCCGCACCTTTTTCAAAGTTGAAAATCTTGTTCGGCATCCAGTCCAGGCGCCTGCCGCTGCGCGGAAGAATTCCTGCATTCGTAAGCAAATCGTCGCTGTAGGCAACGCCGATGCGTCCCACATTCGTAGCGCCCACCTTCACCACGAGAATTTCAGAGCCATCCTCGAGGCGGATGCGGCTCGTGAGACGTTCATTGATGCAGAAAAGTCCCTCGACACGCTCGACACTGCCGACATTCACCGGCCAAAGTGTGCCCGGGCAATAGCTCGCATCGACGAGTTCACCTTTCACGGGGCTATGGATGCGGTGGTAGTTGAACGGCGCAAGGTAAATCGTCGCAAAGGCGCCACCCTCGAACTTGCGCGCCAGTTCATCGTTGCGAAGAAGCGAGCAAAGGGAATACGTCTTGCCCTTCGCCTGAATCAGTTCCTGCCTGCCATCGTCAAATGTTCCTGTCTGCGAAAGGACGCCATCGACAGGGCTTACGATTTCGGCGTTCGCGACGGGACGCATGCCAGGTTTTAAGCGGCGAATGAAAAGTTCCCCGATGTTTCTGTAGTGACTCAGCGGGAACTCGGATTCATCCATGTTCAAATGGTAATACTTGGCAAATGCGGTACGAGCCACCTTGCTCAGTACCGGAATGCGAAGACGGGTAAAAGCACCGAAGAGACGACTAGCAGCGTTCTTCGGCAAAAGTTTCATAAAGACGTAAAATGCATTGTTCATAAGGCAAAAGGTAGCTTTTTAGGAGAAAGACGATAGACGATAGACGAAAGATTTTTAGAAAAAAGCGGGTTAGTGAACAGGGAATAATTAACAATTAACAATGAACAATGAACAATGAACAATTGAAGTTTCTGGAAATGTGTCTTCGCGAACCTGCCGGCGAGCAGGGAATGTTGCGACAAAG
>JAZLIJ010000209.1:0-1162 GCA_045617325.1 Fibrobacter sp. | reverse complement strand
CTTGCACGCAAAAGAAATAGCGACAATGAGGATTGACAATAGAAAAAATTTTTAGTACCTTTGCAACCCTTTGTAGTAAAACTAGGTTCATTGCCCTCTGGCACAAGCCACCACGAATGGCATGCCGGGGCTGAGTTCTTTGGAATATTCGGGAATTCAGACATTCTGGACGCCGACATGGACGTCCGGGCAACCATTCACAACCACGGCATCACAATAGATGCGGAGGTCGAAATGGAAGGCACGGTCACCGTCCCCTGCGACAGATGCCTGGAAGATCTCGTCATCCCCGTCGTCACTTCCTTTGAAGAAAGTTACACGGCGGACGGCGGCGATCTGGACATGAGCCAGGACGTTTACGATTACGTATGCGTGGCTCTTCCTTTCAGGAAAATCCATCCGGACGGCGAATGCAACCTGGACACATTGAAATATTTGAGCAAATAATATTTAAAAGAATAAAAAAATGGCACATCCGAAACACAAACTTTCAAAGCAGCGCAGAGACAAGCGTCGTACTCACGATTTCGCTCCCGTCCCTACCCTTGCAACATGCCCCAACTGCGGAGCAACAGTGATGTATCACTGCGTTTGCCCTGAGTGCGGTTACTACAGAGGACGCCAGATCATCGTCAAGAGCGCTGAGTAAGGTCCTTTGAAACGTCGCGCCCGACGCGACTGAATGGTCTCTTAGTTCAACGGATAGAATGGAGGTTTCCTAAACCTTAGATACAGGTTCGATTCCTGTAGAGACTACAAAAAAGAGCATCGCTTGCGCGGTGCTCTTTTTGTAGTTGTGACTTTGTCTGATTGAAGGGCTTGGCCCCTAAAACATCCCGTGTCGCTATTGCCCCGTATGCTTTTCATTGGTAGCGGTCTCCGCTTTTGCGGTTCGAGGTGGTTCCGCCGTACGCCAGAGGCCCTTTTTGTACGATGAAGGTCTTTGAAACCTGCTCCGCCGTACGCTGAGGGCCGTTTTTGTACGGCGAAGACCTTTGAGCGTCAACCATTCTCCGGAAATAGGGCACAGACAACGGGCAGATCCAATTTGAGCAGACGGCATATCTGTTTGTTGCCGGCATTGTAATCAAAATGGAGTTCTTTTGCCAATTCTATCTTTGCCTCTTTCGGAAGCAAGGCTGCCGTCCTACAATTAAACTTC
>JAZLIJ010000208.1:0-1288 GCA_045617325.1 Fibrobacter sp. | reverse complement strand
AATCAAAAAATTCTGGGGTTCGTCGGAGAACTCCGTGAAGATTCAAATCTATGTCGCCATAATCTCCTACCGCCTCGTGGCGATCGTTCATCACGACCTGAAATTAAAAAGGTCGCTCTATGAAATTCTTCAAATTCTCGGGATATCCCTAACGGACAAGACGCCCCTTTGCGAACTTTTGGCGGTCGGCAAGACGGAAAAATCGGGAAAGGATGACGAAAGTACGCTTGATTTGTTTGACAACTTGTTTTTAAGCTAAATTTTTAGTGGACAGTAGTGATAAGAAATATGATTTTCACTTTACATCAACCTCCGGCATTTCTTCAAGAAATTCAACATTTCCACCAGGATCCATTCGTTGAAAAGTCTCTTCAGGGGTCATAAGATAAAGATCTATTCCCAACGGTTCAACAAAGCCTGAATAATCTTGTTCGCTAAATCGTTCAGAATCATATTCGCTATTTTCACCACCATGTAAATGGGCACCAGCAACAGCGTTTTTATGCCCAATAGGAACACCTATCTCTAACGCATTACGAATCTCTTTTTCTCCAAAAGCATCGACAGTTCCATCAAACATTTGAGTATTTGTTGCATATTTTCCGTCTTCTAGTTTCCATACAAAAACAAAATACTCCACATCCTTTTTATTTGACATTGATGAATAATATCTCAGACAATCTTCTGCAGCTTGATTAGGAGTATTAAAATGCTCACCCGGTCTTTCTCCATTCAAATCACTAAACCTAATCGGATTATACCCATTTCCCATGTACAAATAGGGGCTTGGGAAGAACCTCTTCGGGTCAACAGATATCCACATGCCAAGCATCGGGTCGAGCATTCGTGCCCCATGATTGCTCAACAGAGTTTCATCATCAAGTTCTTTGCCAGTAAATGTCTCGGTGATTTTATCCGTCGGCACTGTGTAATCAACTCTTTCGCCGAAGGCGCGGTAGTCGTAGGCGGCCTTCACGCCACCCTTGTAGCCTGAATTGAACGGGTCGTTGTAGGCGGAGGTGCCGTACACGAGCATCGTGCTTCCGAGGTGGTTCTTCAGGTACCATTCGAACTTGGCGGGCGGACGGTAGCCGGCGAGCTGGCTTCCGCTGACTCCGTTGAGGCCGTCCACGGCGTCTTCCGGCAGGTAGCGGCCGAGGCCCTGCGGCAAATTGACGACGACCTTGACTTCGGGGGATGCGGCGCGGCGGATGCTCTCGCGCACCTCGGTGCCGATGCCGGTGTAGTGCGTTACGTTGTCAACATACCAATCGCCGTCGGCGGCAGT
>JAZLIJ010000207.1:0-8855 GCA_045617325.1 Fibrobacter sp. | reverse complement strand
GGAGTCATCCTTCTTTTCGCTGCTGGATGATGCGACAGAGCTGCTGGAGTCATCCTTCTTTTCGCTGCTGGATGATGCGACAGAGCTGCTGGAGTCATCCTTCTTTTCGCTGCTGGATGATGCAACAGAGCTAGAAGATTCTGCGGAGCTGCTGGAAACAGCGGTCATCCACATCATGCCATTACAAGAGTAATCTTTATCATCTTTGACATGGAACAATGCGCAATTTAGCTGAGGATTACAAGTCGGCAAATCATCAAATTTTGCAACTTCAATAGCCTTCTGGTCAGGGCATGAGCCTTCATTCATCCACCAAGCGTGAAGTGTAGCATCTTGACACACATAACCGTTAATATAATCTACAGCACCATAAATATTGCTATGAACTTTTTCCGCAGTCCAACCAATAAAACTGGCACCATCCTTCAACGGTACAGGAGCCGCGGAAACAGCACCACAAGAAAATTCCTTGGCAGGGTCTTCTGCAAAACGACCGCCATCCAAATCAAAATCAACCTTCATCGTAGAGGAGCTGCTTGCAGCAACAGAACTAGAGGACAGCTCCTGGCTTTCGGGAACGAAAGTAACATTGACATTGACATCAAAAGGAGGCATGGCGAAAGAGCATTCACCATTAGAAGCAGAGGACTCGCAAACCAGAGATGTCTTCGAATCCAGATATTTGGTGACTTTAACTTCGGCGACCTTGAAACCAGGCTTTGCCTGAGGTATAACAGTCACAAGGCTATTTTTCTTAGCACGATCGGTATAATAGTGTTCATCCTGAATAGAGAACGAAACGCCGCCTTGTTCAGAATTATTGACTTTACCCTTCAAATAAAAGCGTAGAGTCATGTAATTGACTTGAACAACCACATCTTCTTCAGGCATCACAAATCGATTATCTTCAATCGTTGTTTCTACAGGAGTTCTACCATCCGCCTTCAAGATGTTAATATTCTTAACAACCTTGCCATTTGCAGGAGCAGGAACCACTGTAACCCATGTACCACTTTCAGCCAATGTTTCATCGCCTCCAGTAGTCACAATAGAGAAAACATCCCCATTTCCCGTTAACTTTGTAATTTTGTAAGATTCAGCAGCGTTGGCACCAACAGCCATCGCGCACACTAAACTAAAACCGAGAAAAGCCTTTTTCATATTCCGTCCTTGGGAAATACAATACACCTATCTTAATTATACATAAAAAACTTTACAAACGAAAATTTGTTAACGCAAGATTACAACAAAAGCACAAATGTAACAAAAAAAACACATGGTTTTGGTCAAATATGTAATCCAAATCATAATATTTCGATAAAAAAAAGAAGGTGAAAAAACATTTTTCAAAAAGCAAAACATTGCTGTGAACTAGCCTTTTTTCGATTTTCGCACTCCCTCATTTTATTTTTTCAATTTTTTAAGATTTTCTAGCCTGTTCAGCGCTTCGTTCAGGGTATCGTCCTTTTTCGCAAAATGGAGGCGAATCAGGTGATCCACAGGCTTGCGGAAAAAGCTGGAGCCAGGAACGGCAGCCACGCCCACTTTTTCGGCCATGTCCTTGCAGAATTTTGCGTCCGGAAGGTCCGCGTCGTTCGTCCAGTTGGCAGAACGCTTTCCATAGCCGAAATCACTAATGTCAATCAAGACAAAGTAAGCGCCTTGCGGTTCCGTAAAGCGGAGCCCCAAATCGCGAAGGCCGTTTACAAACAAATTCTTCATGTGCGTGTAATGCGCCTGCAATTCGGCATAGTACACATCGTCAAAGCGGAGAGCCGTAACAGCCGCTTCCATAAGAGGCGCAGCCGCCCCCACTGTTAAAAAGTCATGCACCTTCTTGACACGTTCCATAATCGCTTCGCAAGCGAGCACATAACCCAAGCGCCAGCCGGTAATGGAATAAGTCTTGCTCAAACTGCTGCACTCAATCGTGCGTTCGAACATTCCCGGGAGCGTCGCAATGTACGTGTGTTTGTGCGGAGCAAAAACGATATGCTCGTAAACCTCGTCGGTAATCACGTACAAATCGTACTTCACGGCTAAAGACGCAATCACGGAAAGTTCTTCGCGGGTAAAGACCTTCCCGCTCGGATTCGCCGGATTGCAAAGCACAAGCGCCTTCACGCCCGGCTGCTTCATCGCGTCTTCCAGAACATTCGCATCAAAACTCAAGTCATCAGGCGAAAGCGGCACATAAACGGGAGTCGCACCGCACAGAATCGTATCGGCAGAATAGTTCTCGTAGAACGGAGAAAACAGCACCACCTTTTCGCCAGGATTGCAGACCGACATCATCGCCGCCATCATGGCTTCGGTACTGCCGCAGGTCACGACTATCTCTTTTTGCGGGTCGTAGCGGAGACCGCTAAAATGCGCTTGCTTGTCGCTCAAAGCCTCGCGAAAGTTCTGCGCCCCGAACGTAATCGCATACTGATGCGGGCCAGAAAGAGCCACTTGCGAAAGGCGGTCGGTCAAGGCCTTGGGCGGATCAAAATCAGGGAAACCCTGCGAAAGATTAATAGCACCGCATGCGTTTGCAATGCGCGTCATGCGGCGAATAACTGAATCAGTAAAAGTCGAAGTACGAGAACTTAAAGGTTGCATAGGGAAAATTTAACAAAATTTCATCATTTAAAAGCTTTGTTGAAAATGCTACACAAGCACCTCGCGATTACCTTGCATAATCAAAAAGGACTCGCCAAAGTGGCAAGCCCTCTTCTTCCAAATCATGCGCAATTGTTTATTTTTTAAGGACAGGGGTTTTAGCTAAAGTCTTTTTTACAAGAGCCATCACGCATTTTTCCCAATCAGAAGTCGTCATCGCATAGGCAAATTTACTTCTTACAGCCCAATGCCCAAAAGCGACTTTTTCACCAGATTTTGCATTATAGAACGCGTAATCCGCATTAACCCAAAGTCCATTTTCAGTAAATGTCGCACCAGCGGTCGCCATGCTGTTTTTACCCGGATCAACAGGAGCGCCATAACCATTCTGCGCTACATGAGCATTATAGGCAGCATTATCATAAGCATCTTCGCGGCGACTGAAATTGACATTTGAATACACTAGATAATATCCATCACCTTCCATCGTATTCGGCTTGAGCATGTTGTACTTATCCGTCATGATGCTATCCGATACAACAGAAAAATCCTCGGCATTAGCCTTGCGCACATCAAAAGCAACCGAATTTTTCGTAACCAATTCAAGATCTTTTTTCAATTCAGCCTGAAACCAGGAGCTAAAATTTTCTACATAATCCTTGAGGTCATCTTCCAAGTCGTCCTTATTTTCAACATTCGGTTCCGTGAAAGCGACTGTCACAGAAGCGGGCTTTTCAGTCCAAGTGGGGTCCACAAAAAATGTGGGATTGCTCTTAGCACACCCGGTAAAAGCAATAGCGCAAAAAGCTGCACAGCAAAACAACTTCAACTTCATATATACTCCTTTAACGGTTTACCCATACCATCTAAATATAAGAAAAAAAAACATTGAAAAAAGAGTGTACAATATTTTATTTACATTAGGAACATTCCTATTCGTACTTCCAATTTCAAGCCGACAAAATCTAGGTAATTAAATCGTGAACTAAACGCAACAGCAATTCCACTAATGAAGCCTTTTTCGTTGTAAATTCGGTTTTCGTAACTCTGCAAGGAATGTTCATAACATATACCAATCGAGTAATGGAAAAAATACACATTTACAGTATCTCCCCGATCAAATTTTACATTATCCACCATGCTGGAAAAACCGACTCCAACTTCGGGAACAACTCGCTGCGTATAACCGTAACGAAGCGGAAGCCTGTATAAAAGTTCTGCATCCAAAAGCGATGAAGTCGCATGTTTATTAAAGCCCATCCCCTTGTAATGAAGTTCATCACCGTAATTATGCCCATAAGCAAAACCTATAGACAAAAAGAAATCATTAAAACCGATTAAAGTAGAAAGACCATAAAAAGGAAAATAGCGATATTTTGAAGGATTGAACGCCTGGGCATAATATGGCGCAGCACCAAGATAAATGTGAAAATCAGATCTATTATGACGCGAATTAAGCAATGCCGATTTTTCATTACAAGTCCCATCACCCGTAACAATCCTCAACGAATCACCAAGTATTTGAATTTTTTCCAGCATACTGAATTTATCTTCTTCGGGCATCGTTTGATTATTTTTCATATACAAATACTTCAACAGCATGGTACGATTTTTCAAATTGATGGCCAAAGGGGAACGCTTTAGCGAATCTAGTATTTCCGATTCATTCACCGCATAAAGAGAGTCAAAATTTTCAGGGATATAACGGAATGCACAATCAGAATTTTTAAAAACTTTTTCAAAATCTTTATGAATAAAATAAATTAAATTAAAATCGTATTCGGACAAATTGCCATACAAGTAATTTATTCCTACATTCAGCCAAGATTCATGATGTAATGGTTCATTTGGATTTTTCAAGAAAAAATCAAATAAGCTATCCCTAGTTTGTTTTAAATTCTTGCGAAACAAGTCTCCTTTGGAATCAGCATCAAGTGAAACACGCAAGGTTGAATCACCGTTTAAAAAATAGGTTGAAACAGAATCAGCAACAACGAGCGCCAATTGATGTAATTTTTCATCTTCCAAATTCGGGTCGCCATCTAAAAAATACGTAAAGCGTTTTTCCATAGACATGTTGGCATTATCCGCGAACACATGGGAAAAAGCAAAAAACGCCAAAAGAAATATCGCAAATATCTTTTTCAAGCGGCCTCGGTTTTCAAAATATTTTCAACATCAGCACGACTCAGAAATCCTTTTTCATTCAAAGCGACTGCAATCGCAGACACTGCTCTTTTACAAGCCATCAGAATGTTGAAGCACTGTTCAACAACATTCGTTTCAGCCAACTGAAAATAATAGCAAGCCGCCTGAAAGCTTTGATAATCAGCATCGTTCTTGTTGAGTTCCATAGGCAAGTCCCTCATCACAGAATCCAAGCCACAGGAGAAATCATTTCGAATCAGGAATTCTGCAATGTGCCCGGCAATGGCAATATGCGCTGAACCATCTAAGTCACTACCAGATATTCGAGTAATTCCAGGACGTTCCCTAGACCTATCCATTTTCACATATTCCAACGGTCGCTTGAACAAAAAGGCGACAAGCGCATGACCTGCTTCATGATTACAGGCTTTCCTGAATTCTTCTTCACCGAAAAATTCAATCAACGATTCTCGAGATAACGATTCCGACATTGTACAATCCTTTTTGCATGACGCAGTTTTATCGAAGCGCCATAATTAAAAATGAGACTTTGAGAACCTATCGCTTCACACCAAGATGACAGCAAGAAGCGATAGAATCATTGGAGCCCATGGACATGGGTTCATTAGTTCAAAATCACTTTTCTACGACAATTTCTGACATTTCCTTGCGCTGTGTATGGCGGGGGCTTGGAGCGCCAAGTTCCGCATCGGCGTAGCCCACGTCCAAGAGGCAGGCTAGTTTCAGGTTTTCGGGGATTTCGAGTGCACGGGCGACTTCGATGGCGTTGAAGCCGCGAGCCCAGAGGGTGTTTAATCCAAGATCGGTAGCTTCCATCATCATCGTCGTTGCGACGATACTTGCGTCCATGTCGCCGCAGTCGTGGTCGTCGTTGTAGTTCAAGGCGCGGTAGCTTTGCGTTTGGTCGTAGCAAATGGCGAGCACCACGGGGGCGTTGTAGGCCATGCGCGTGACGTTGCGAACTTTTTCAAGAGCCTCGGCGAACTTCAGCACGAAAATCTTGATGGGCTGTCCGTTCTTTGCGGTCGGGGCGAGGCGACCGGCTTCGAGAATCTGCTGGAGTTTTTCATTTTCCACAGGGCGCACGTCGAAGGCGCGGCAACTGTAGCGGGACTTGACCAAATCGATAAACGGCATAGGAACCTCTTTAAGACGAATAAATTTTAACCGAATATAATTATTTCTATATTTGGCCGCAAATGGAAACGACTACAATTCTCATATTGTTGGCGTTCTGCTGCGGCGCCAGTTTTGTGCAACGAGTCAGCGGTTTCGGGTTCGGAATCTTCGTGATGACGATGTTTCCGCACATCATGCCTAGTTACGGGGAAGCGACAGCACTTTCGGGACTTCTTTCGCTTTGCCTTGCACTTTATGTGGTCATTCGCATGCGAAAATACATTGTCATCAAGCGGCACTTGCCCATCCTTATCGCTTTTGGCATCGTCAGTTTCTTTGCCATCGGGAGCATCAAGGGTGTCGACGACAAGTTCCTGAAGCAGATTCTCGGTGCGGTACTCATTCTCATCAGTATTTATTTCTTTTGCTTCAGCAATAAAATCAAGTTGAAGCCGACGCTGCCCGTACAAATTTCCATGGGCACCCTGAGCGGCATCATGGGCGGTTTGTTCGCAATGCCCGGACCTCCGGCAGTCCTCTATTACATCGCCTCGGAAGACTCCAAAGAAAAATACTTGGCGGGAATCCAGGTTTACTTTCTCTTTTCGAACGTTTTGATGGCCATTTTCAGGTTCCGTGCCGGGTTTGTCACGCCGGCGGTCGGCCATGCCTGCTGCATCGGCATTGTCGGTGTTGTTGTCGGTGCAATCATCGGCGCAAAAGTGTTCAAGCGCATTCCTACCCCCATTCTTCGTAAAGTTGTTTACGCCTACATGGCTGTAAGCGGAGTCATTGCGCTGCTCTAGATTTTTCTATCTTTAGCGGCATGAAAAATTTTTACGTTACTACTCCGATTTACTATGTGAATGACGCCCCGCATATCGGGCATTCCTACACCACCGTCCTCGCAGACATTTTGACTCGCTTCCACAAGATTCTCGGCTACCAGACGTTCTTCCTAACCGGTACCGACGAGCACGGCCAAAAAGTGCAGCGTGCCGCCGCGAAGCGCGAAGTCACACCGCAGGAACACGTGGACGAATACTACCACCGCTTTGAAGACCTCTGGAAGAAGATGGGTATCGGCAACGATTTCTTCATCCGCACCACCTTCCCCGAACACAAGGCCTACGTGCAAGAATGCCTGCAGAAGCTCTGGGACAAGGGTGAAATCTATTCGAAGGAATACGAAGGCTGGTACTCCGTCGGCGAAGAACGCTTTTTTAGCGACGACGAACTCGACGAAAACAAGTGCGACCCGATTAGCCACCGCCCAGTGGAATGGCTCAAGGAAAAGAACTACTTCTTCAAGATGAGCGCCTACCAGCAGAAACTCATCGACCATTTGAACCAGAACCCGGACTGGATTGTGCCGGACTACCGCCGCAACGAAATTCTCGGATTTTTGCGCCAGCCGCTCAATGACCTCTGCATCAGCCGCCCGAAGGCACGCCTCAGCTGGGGCATTCCGCTCCCGTTCGATACCGATTACGTGACCTACGTGTGGTTCGACGCCCTCCTCAACTACGTGAGCGCCTCCACCGCATTCAAGAAGACTTTTGCCGACGGCACGCCGATTTGGCCTGCCACTTACCACTTGATCGGCAAGGACATTTTGACGACACACAGCGTTTACTGGCCGACGATGCTCATGGCCTTGGACATTCCGCTTCCGAAGCACATCCTCGCCCACGGCTGGTGGCTCGTGAACGGCGGCGAAAAGATGAGCAAGTCCGCAGGCAACGTGGTAAAGCCGATGGACTACATGGAAAAGTACGGCAACGACGCTTTCCGCTACTTCCTCGCCCGCGAAATGGTGGTGGGCCAGGACGCCAACTTCACGCACGAAGCATTTGTCCGCCGCATCAACGCCGACTTGGCTAACGACCTCGGCAACGTGCTTAACCGCGTACACAAACTCGTGCTAACGAACTTCGAAGGCAAGCTCCCCGCCGCCACCAATATGGACGATGCCGCAAACGAAGTGATGAACCTCGCCAAGAAGGTCATCGAAGATATCAAGCAGGACTTGCCTCAGGCTCGCCTCTCCCAGTCCATCGAAAACATCATGACGCTCGTCCGCAGCATCAACCGCTACTTCGAAATCAAGGCTCCGTGGAAGCTTGCTAAGGATCCGGCAGCGAAGGGCGAACTCGCAACCGTTCTCTACGTTGCAGCCGAAGCCGTGCGCCTCAGCCTTTGCATGCTGTGGCCGGTGATTCCGACCAAGGCGGAAGAAGGCCTTGCCATGATGGGTACCAAGTTCACCAGTGCCGAAGACCTCGTCTGGGGCATTTTGAAGGGTGGCGAAGCATTCGGCGAAGGAAAGCCGCTCTTCCCGCGTATCGAAGAAGAAGTCAAGCCGCAGCAGCAACAGCAGCAGAAGCCGAAGCAGAACAAGCCCTTGGCCGCTGCCGACGTTCCTGCCGCCATGGACCTCCGCGTAGGCCAAATCAAGGAAGTCGCCAACCATCCGGATGCCGATTCCCTCTACGTGCTCAAGGTTGACGCCGGTGAAGGCGAACTCCGCACCATTTGCAGTGGCCTCAAGGCGAGTTACCAAGCCGCAGAACTCCAGGACAAGAAGATTCTGTTGTTTGCGAACCTCAAGCCAAGCGCCCTCCGCGGCATCATGAGCGCAGGCATGCTCTTTGCAGGCGACCTCGAAGCCGAAACCCACAAGTGCCGCCTGGTTTCCGTTCCGGAAGATGCAAAGCCGGGTGACCGCGCCTTGTTCAAGGGAATCGCCCCGAGCGAACCGCGCGAACTCAAGGTGAAGGATTTTGAAAAGATTTCCCTCTCCGCGAAGGGCGGCTGCGTGTTCTGCAACGCAGACGAAGGTGCCGCAGCAATTGCGCTCGAAGTGAACGGGAAGCCCGTGACCTGCGACGTACCCGACGGCAACGGCGTGCATTAAAGACCGTTCGCGCAAAATGCTAGGCAAGAACGTCTGGTGGCGCTCA
>JAZLIJ010000206.1:0-2577 GCA_045617325.1 Fibrobacter sp. | reverse complement strand
CCCCCGAAATCACCGCGACGCCCTCGAACGCGACCGCGCAGCCGACCGCTGAACCGAAGGAAAAGGAAGAGTCTTCCCTGCTGATCTGGATCCTTGTGGGCGTGCTGGTCCTCATTGTGATCGCCATCGTGGTCATTCTGCTGCTGCCGCAGAAGAACGATCCGGAGCCCATTACCCGCGTTCGCCGCAAGATGGTCAACGAAGCGCTGTTTGACGCCGCCGACGAAAACGCACCGACCGACACTGACGAGCCCGCCGAAGACGCCACCGACGACGAAGGCGTCAAGATCTATAAGAGCAAAAACTGACCGTTCACACAAGTTCCTGTAACGCCGGCGTTTGCTAACCGGCAAATATAAAAAACAAAGCATATTCCGTTTTCCGCCGTGGAAATAGGAATATGCTTTTTTTGTGCAAAAAACAGGACAGTACGGGAAGCGACGCGGCAATCTCATAGAATAGAGAAGATGTTCTGTCAATAGAACGGCAAAACCATTTGAAAGAGATTCCCACGGCGTCGGAGCAATCCGTTTTTCGGCAGCCGCACCCTGTCGGGCCCGGCTAAGCCTTGCCGGATGCTCCTCCTTTTCCCCAATGCGCATACTGCGCATTGGGGACCCCATTCTCGCCGCCTCGGAATGACACGGCAGACCGACGGGCAGGGCAAACGGTTGTCCCTGCAAAATCCTTTATCGTGTCATTGCGAGCCTGCGAAGCAGGCGCGGCAATCTCATAGAATGGAAAAGATGTTCTTTCGATAGAACGGCAAAACCATTTGAAAGAGATTCCCACGTCCTCGCTTTGCTCGGACTCGGAATGACACAACATACTGCCGGGCAGGATATTTTGTCTTTTAACGAATACACCTTATTGTGTCATTGCGAGGAGCGGAAAGTGGTATAATATAATTGCACACATAGAAAATGACAAAAGGAGGAGAAAGAAGTGCCCAAAGGAAAGCGCCAGGATTACAGCAAAGAGTATAAGCTGGCAGCAGTAATGATGATGCAGAGCGGAAAGTTGAAGCCCAAGGAAGTATTCGAGATATTAGGCGGAATAGACCGGCAAACAGTCTATCGTTGGATAAAAGAATACGAAGCAGAAGGAGAAAAGGCGTTCCGGGAAGAGAAAGCAGTTCTACCAGAAAGAGATATACGAGAGCTTCAAAAGGAAAATGCAAGGTTAAAAGAAGAAAACGAAATATTAAAAAAAGCTGCGGCATACTTTGCAAAGAACGAAAAGAAATAACAAAAACAGCCATAGAACTATCCGAGAATCACCCGCGGAGCACAGTATGCCATGTATTAAATATTCCGCGTTCAAACGTATATTACAGAATAAATAACCCCCGCAAAGAAGGATTTACAGCCGCAGAAGAAGCGGACGTGATAGAAACTTTTGCATTGCATAACGGAAGTTTCGGAAGAAGAGTGCTTCATCGGGAGCTTGCCAAAAAGGGCAAATACATATCAGAACATCAAATCAGAAAAATAATGCGAAAGAATGATTTGGTAGCAAGATACAGCAGGCCGAAAGCTAAAAATATCAACACACATAAAGAACTTGCTGAAAAGTATATATCGGATAACGTATATTGGAATATCAAAGAAACTGAGCGTCCGAAGAAGGTCTGGAGTACAGATTTTACAGAAGAGAAAATTGAAGGGAAAACAGTATATACTTGCGGAATAATTTCTGTAAATGACAAGCGATTGATCGCACGGATAACCGGAGAAAAGAACAACAGTGCAACAGCATGTGCCACTTTGCAATTAGGAATAAGCCGATACGGTGCTCCCGATATGATAATGACTGACAGAGGATCTCCCTTCGTAAGCAAGTCATTTCATGAGCTGCTTGAAAACAACAAAATAATACATAGTATGTCACGACCTCATACGCCGAGAGACAATAGGTATATAGAGACATTTTGGCGCATGATGAAGACAGAAATCGGTTCGGTCAAGAAGATGGACTTAAATGAGTATATGATGGTAATGGGTTATTACGAGTTCTATTATAACCACTGCAGGCCGCACAGCGCTTTAGGTTATATGACTCCCGCCGAGGCGGACGAGCATACGAACAGTTTGCTCGCTTCGTCGCCTTCGGCTCCTTCGCTCTCAAACTGTTCGTATGCTTGATTCTAAAAACTGTCATTATCTTTATAATTTTTCTGTTCAAAAAATTTGACCAGTTTCGCGAAGCGATGCGGCAATCTCATAGAACAAACAAGATGTTCTTTCGATAGAACGACAAATTCATTTGAAAGAGATTCCCACGTCCTCGCTTTGCTCGTCCTCGGAATGACACAACAAACTGCCGGGCAGGACAATTTGTTTTTTATCGAATACACTTTTTGTGTCATTGCGAGGAGCGAAGCGAGGCGGCAATCTCATAGAATGGAAAAGATGTTCTTTCGATAGAACGACAAATTCATTTGAAAGAGATCGCCACGGCGGCAGGTGCCGCCTCGCGATGACAGAACATACTGCCGGGCAGGATAATTTGTTTTTTTACGAATACATTTTTTTGTGTCATTGCGAGGAGCGAAGCGACGCGGCAATCTCATAGAAT
>JAZLIJ010000205.1:0-8446 GCA_045617325.1 Fibrobacter sp. | reverse complement strand
TGAAGCAGATTGACGAAAAAGGCTACCTGATTCCATATTCTGCGACACTCGCCGCCGATGGCTCACCGAAGAAGTTGTTCAAAATCGGTGCAAGTTTCGATGCAGAAAAACGCACCATCGGCAAGTGGATTATTGCGTAAGCGTTTTTTTTTAGTAGACGGTAGGCGGTAGGAAGTGTTGCGGCGGTAAACTGCATTAAACCACAGGAGACGCACATCTCGTATATGCAAGTGCTTCTCTCTCTGCAAAATTCTCATACTTCATACTTCGTAATTCATAATTCATCATGGATTCTATTGCTGCTGTCACCCTGGAGGGAGCAACGCAACCGATAGGATCCATAATGACGGCAAAGGCAAATATGCAGAATACCGCTCAAACCACAAGCCCGCGCATTTCTAGATGCATAAATTGTTCATTGCACAGTCGCTCCGCTCCCGTGCCAACAGCATGCAAGGTTATGAAGCAGCAAAATGCTTGCATTTTTGATATTTCATAACCGCAGCTGCGAACGCCGAAGGCGTTCAATGCTGGTCTCGGTCATCCCCGTCATCCCCGTCAAGCGAGGACAGGCGCGAGGACAGGTGTCCAAGCAGCAATGCGCAAGCGAATCAAGCAATCATAAACTTGTTTATGATTATTTGTGAGCGCAGCCATGGACGCTGAAGGCGTCCACCTAGGCCGCTTCGCTCGCCTTACGCATTTGTGTTCATTGCATAGTCACTTCGTTCCTATGCCAATAGCCAGCAAGGTTATGAAGCGGCAAAACGCTTGCATTTTGACATTTCATAACCGCAGCTGCGAACGCCGAAGGCGTTCAATGCTTGGCTCGGCAATGCGAATGCAAGCATTCGCGCTGCTCTCGACCTACGCATTTGTGTTCATTGTTCATTGTTAATTGTTAATTGTTCATTGTTAATTGTTCATTGTTAATTGTTAATTGTTCATTGTTCCCTCTTCCCTATTTCGCTTTTCTCGCTGAAATTCCGAACCACCAGCCACTAATTGCCAGCCACTATTTCTACATTCTCTATTATGGAAATAAACGATTGGCGTATTCGTATTGACGAGGTGACCGACGAGTTGATTGCCCTTTTGAACAAGAGGGCGTCTTTTGCGACGGAAATAGGAAAAATCAAGAAGCAGAAGGGGCTCCCTGTATTTGATGCATCCAGAGAAAATGCGGTGCTGGAAGTGGTTGCTTCGAAGGCTCGGGCGGCGGGCGGTCCGTTGACTCCCGAATCGTTCAAAAGAATTTTCCAGGTAGTCATGGAAGAAACTCGAAAGGTGGAAGAATAATGGAAGACGGCTTTAGCGCTCGATTTTCTGTTGGCCGCATCACGTTGGTGGGCTTCGGTCTCCTGGCGAGTTCCATCGCTGCGGCGATTAAGCAGGCGAAACTTTCGACGAAGATTCGCGCGGTGAGTTCTCCTTCGACGCTTCTGCGTGCCAAGGAGCTGGAACTTGCCGATGAATTTTTCGGTTACGATGACGTGGAGAACTGGGCGAAGGACTGCGACATGATTCTCCTCTGCGCTCCGATTATCCACATCCTTAAGACGATTGATGCGCTTTCGAAGGTGTCGTGGGCAGGGAATGCTTCGAAGGTGTGCCTTGTGAGCGATATCGGCAGTACGAAGGTTGAAATTTGCAAGGCCGGCGTGAAGTTGCCGAGGCCGTTCCGCTTTGTCGGAAGTCATCCGATGGCTGGTTCCGAGAAGCGCACTTGCGAGTACAACGATCCCGCGATTTTTGAAAACGCCTACTGGTTTGTCTGTCCGCCGGAAGGAACAGAAGAATCGGTCTATGCGCCGCTTCTGGATATGATTCATTTCTTGGGCGCGAATCCTGTGGTATTCCCGCCGGAACATCATGACCGCACGATGGCGTGGGTGAGTCACATGCCGCAGATGCTGAGTTCAACGCTTGCCGGAAATTTGCCGGAGCGCTTGCTCAAGCACAACTATCAGCATTACGCGGGTCGCGCCTTCAGGGACATGACGCGCATCGCCGCAAGTGGCTGGGGAATGTGGCACGACATCGCCGTGACGAACCGCGACGAGACGACGCAAGCTCTTTGCGAAGTCCGCGATGGCCTGGACAGGACGATTGCCGCAATGAAGGGCTTGAACGTTGTAAAGGACGGAAAGCCTGCGTCTGGAAATTTTGAAAATGATGCAGAAAGTGTAGTTGCCGATAATTCAACGCCGCTGGCTCAAATTTTCAAGGCCGGTAACGATGGACGTGCAAGCCTGTTTGCTCCGGGACGCAATGCCGCCGCCTCGTTCTTTGAAATTACGGTGCAACTGAAGGACAAGCCGGGCGCCTTGATGAGCGTGATGCAACCGCTTGCGCAGGAGGGCCTGAACATCCGCGATATCGAACTCATGAAGGTTCGCGAGAATGTGGCTGGAACGCTTTTGCTTGCCTTCAAGACCGAAGAGGAAGCCGCTCGTGCCGTGAAAATTCTCCAGTATCTGGAATACGAAGTGAAGGCGAGACGTTAAATCAGTTGTTTTTGAAAAAAGTTGTATAAGGAAAAGTAGAAGATGGAATTCTTGATGAACCCCGACCGTGAACGGATGAATTTGACATTGGTGATGGCGCTCCTTGTGAATGGCCGCACCGTGCTGGAAGATTTCGCTTGGGCCAGCGGCAGCGAACGCTTTGCCAAGGCGCTCCAGGAATTCGGTCTTTCTTATGAATTGCGCGGGCACCAACTTGTGCTGGATGGCAAGGGTTACCAGTATTCGCTTCCGACTTTTTTGCCGTTTGATTTTGAAGAAGATGAAAATGTGATGCTGTGGACGCTCGCAAGTAAGGACGACGAGCAGCTTTTTACGATTGCTGCTGAGAATGACGAAGCGGGTACAGCGAAAGTGAACGAAGCCAAGGAACTGTTGCAGAAGTATTTCAAAATCAAGGTGCAGTCCGATGAGGCGGCGAAGTTCGTCTTCAGTTTTTCTCGTGACGAGTTGAATGTCAAGAAGGATTCGCTGGGAAATGTGTCGTACGTGATGCGCAACAGGATGCTTTTGCGTGCGCTTATACGAAATGAATATCTGAGCTTTGAAGAAAAGAACTCGGTGCATGACCAGTGGACGAAAATGCTTATCTACTTTGGTGCCGCTGTGAAATACGAAAGCCGCGGCATGGAGCAGTTGAGCGAATTCGAACGCCGTCTGATGATTGCGCAGGGCAAGAAAATTGACCGCACGCAGTTCACGGAACTTGCCGAGACGAAGGTCATTACCGCGCGTGAATACTTTGTGCCTGGAGATGCGACCGAGGCGACTGTCTTTGCCTTGCTTGCGACGATTGGATGCTTGCCGAAGGATACAACGATTAAGCTCTTGAATGTGGATTTGAACAGCAGCCGTGCTGGCGCCTTGGGATGCCTCAAGCGCATGGGCGCAAATATTGAAACGGTGAGCCGCCGCGAAAAATTCGGCGACGTATTCGGCGATGTGGAAATTCGTCCACTTGCTTCTGGCAGGCGTTTGCAGGGGCGCCGCTTTAGCGAAGACGTGATTGCGACGGGCCTTGAGGAATATCCGTTTTTGGCGGTTGCGGCTTGTTATGCCGAAGGTGAAACCATCTTGCGCGTACCGAAGGAAGTTCGCGAGAAAATGCGCCCGCTGAATGAATTTTTGGCAATCAACTTGCGAAAGACCGGCGTGGAAGTCGGTGTGTACGACGATGGGCTTGTGATTCGCGGTCTCGAGACGATTGTGAACGGAAGCGATTTTGACGGTGGCATGAGTCCGCAGATTGGGCTTGCCTTGAGCGTCTTGTCGCTTGCACTTCAGAATGACGAACCTGTGGAGAATGTGGATAAAGTAGAATCTGAATTTCCGGGTGTCATTGAAAAACTGAAGAAGGTCCTTGTTGTAGAAAAGCAGGAGGCGAAGGACAACTAGAAAGTTGTTTTCGGAATGGTTATGGAAAAGTTTTTCAGCAACATTGGAATTGTCGGTTTCAAGGATAAAAGTTCGGATTTGGCTTGCGCCCTGGACCATGTTGCCGCGTGGGCGTTGGAACATCCGCAGGTGAAATTTTCGGCTTTGGATTCGCTGAAGGAGCTTGTGAAAAAGCCGATTCGCGTGGTGAAGGAATCTGCGCTTGCGAAGATGGACTTGCTTTTGGCGATTGGCGGCGATGGCACCGTGCTTACGGCTGCGCACATGGCACTTGGACACAACATTCCGATTCTCGGCGTGAATGCTGGACGCGTCGGATTCTTGGCGGAATCCCGCGTGGAAGGACTTTCGAAGACGCTTGACGACTTGCTTGCTGGCGACTTTTCGACACGTGAACGCATGATGATTGATGCTGCGGTTTACCGCGGCAAAAAGTGCATCGCGAAGCAGACTGTGTTGAACGAGGTGCATGTGCGTGCTCATGCTCCTGAACGCATGGTGAACGTGAATGTTGCATACAACGGAACTTGCCTCACCGAGTATTGGGCCGATTCCATTCTCGTGTCGACACCGACGGGCTCGACCGCCTATAATTTGGCGGCTGGCGGCCCCATTATTCATCCATCGACGGAAGCGGTGGTGCTGACTCCTGTGGCTCCGAGCAGTTTGTCTGTGAGACCTCTGGTGCTTTCGTTGACGGATAAGCAGTTGCGCATGTCCTCGGCTGTCAATTGCTCGCTGGATCTCGTTTTTGATGGACGCATCACTCAGGAGATGAAAGAAGACGAATACGTTCTGCTTTCAAAAAGCGAGCTTGTGACGACGTTTATTCGCATGCGTCATACGGGATTTGTCGGAGCCTTGCGCGAAAAACTGGGGTGGACGGGCAAGCCGCGCTCCGCATAATTTGTGTGAAAAATACTTGTCGCAAAGACCTTTTTTGGTAAATTGGTGGCCCAAATTGAAATTTTTTTTATTTTGGGATGACTTTTTGTTACTTTGTTTGTTGCTTTTCGGGTGTTTTTGTGCTGAAATTGGTGTATGACTGTTTTTGGGTAGGCTCAAAAATTTTTTTTTGTTGATTTGGGCCACCAGTTTCGTCTGTTGGTGTTGAAGAAAATTGAAAATTATATAAAAATAAATTAATTTGTTTGAAAATTGTAGGCCCAAAAATAGATTTTTTCGCCTTTTGGGCCACCATTTTGCCGAAAATCGTTCATTTTTTTCGCCGAAAGTTTATGCAGCTGAGGTTTCTGTCTCTTTCGCATACCCATGGCGGTAATCCTGCTAACCAACCACTGCCTACTTTTCAATTTGCCTGATGCAACCGGATTTCAAGTCGTCGAGTTCGTAACCGCAGAACTTGATACGCACGAGTCGCATGACTTCAAAACCCAGGTGCGCGAGCATACGACGGATTTCCCTGTTCTTGCCTTCGTCCAAAGTAATTTCGAGCCAGCAGTTCTTTTCGCCTTCGCTGTGGATTTTCGCAGAAACGGCGTGCATGAATTCTTCTTTTTCGCCGAACACGCGCGGCGGTACGTTGAAGCCTTTTTCCATCTGCGAAAGATGTTCTGCCGTCGGATGCCCCGCAACCTGCACCCGGTAAACTTTCGTGTGCCTCGAATTTTGCGCTCCATCCTGCTTACCAACCTCCAACCACTGCTCACCATCTTGCGCTTCTAATACCTTGTTTTCTATCGTCTTTCGTCTATCGTCTTTCGTCTTTAACAACCCATCTGCCCATTCGGTGTCGTTCGTAAAGAGCAACAGCCCTTCGCTTGCGGCGTCGAGGCGGCCTACGGGCGAAATGTGCGGCACGGGTTTGCCGGGGAACATCTTTGCGAACTGTTCGGTGAAAAGGTCCATCACCGTTTTGCGGCCCAGTTCGTCATTTGCCGTTGTCACGTAGCCGCGAGGCTTGTTCATCATAAAGTAGATGTGCTCGTTTGCCGTGACTGCGCGCCCGTCGACGAAAATCTCGTCGTCTTCAAAAGTGGGCGCTTCCGGGTTCGTGACGATTTTTCCGCGGAGCGTGACGCGCCCTTCGCACACGAGCGTTTCCGCCTGGCTGCGGCTGCAATACCCACGCTTGCTTATCACGCGTGCGACACCGTGTGGCTTGGCTGTTTCGCCTGCGCTTGAATAGCCTTTTAAATAGCTTTTTGAACGGCTGTTTAAACAGTTCGCAGGCTTTCCCTGCGCCTTATCTGTGAATGGTCGCGACTTTTTTTTCCACGAATCGTGCATGGATTGAAATGTAGAAAAATGGTCGATTTCTCGTCGGCATGTTTCCTTGCTTATTTATTAGCAAAAGTGGGTGTCTGTATGCGTACAAGAATTTCATTGAGGCTTTCGTTGCTTTGCCTGCCGCTTGCCTTTTGGGCCTGCGGTGATGACAGTTCCAGCGGTCCAAGTGAAGAAAACCTCATTGAATCTTCCGACAGCATAGACGAAGAAGCGGCAAATGGCATCTCCAGCAGTTTCAAAAGCAACTCGTCCAGCAGCGAAAAATCAAACAAAACGACTTCAAGTACGGCACACGACGAGAAGAACAACAAATCCTCCAGCTCAAACGCCGACAATGAAAAAGGCAACAATAGCAAAACCGACAACGAAACAGATATTGAACTCGCAGTCGCCTCGACCATTGCATACTACTGCATATCTGACTCCCTGAAGGCAGATTCGCTTATCAAAGCATACCAGGCGAACGGGAATTTCGGTGAAATGAATACAACCCTCGCTGATTGCGCCTGCCGCATGTCGCTGGACCATATGGACAGGGATTGCATCATGCCCTCGGAACTTGAACGCGTACATCCCGAAAACTTCTATTGGCAGGACTTCCGGAAAGCATTCTACAAATTCTGGGAAGACGACTTTGGAGTCGGTCTCTGCAACAAAGATTCCATGGACGTGGTCAAGCCGAACCTGGATTCCCTCAGCAGTTCTCCGAAATACTTTGTCTGTACCGACCAGCGGACAGGCTACACGAGCGACATCAACTGGGTGAAGGCATCTTCGCTGCAAGTGAACACATACGGGCTAGTTTGCGACAGCGCCGACTACCGCGGAATCACCGGCCACCTGGACAGTGCGTTCTACGTTTGCGACCACGGTAAATGGCGCACTCCCATGACCGTAGAAATAGAAAACGGCCTCTGCGAAGAGAAAATTTTTGGAGAGGTCAAACAAGGGAACGTATTCGAGTACATCTGCGACGCAAACGAATGGAAATTAAACGAAATCATCTTGACTGATTCCCGCGACAACAAGGAATACCGCACAACATATGTCGCAGGCCTCCAATGGATGATGGAGAACTTCGTCGCAGACACCGCAAAATTCCTATGGGACGAAATCACCGACGACCTCTGCCCCGAAGGTTGGAGAATCCCGACTCAAGACGAATGGGGCACTTTGTTCAAGGCCATGCAAGGCCTAGCCTCAAACGCACACACCATGAAATTGATCAGTTACGCAGGTCATTTCAACAACTGGTGGACATCGACGGAATCAGGCGACAGCGTCTATGTCGCCAACACATACTACGCTCCTATGGACTACTCGCAATCCATGAAATTCGAGTACAACAGTTATGGCGTATCGTTAATGTCTAAAAACTCCAAGTACGGGAATTACATCCGCTGCGTAAAAGATGAATAAAACCCTTTTCGTGCGGGTGCCAGGACTCGAACCTGGAGCGTTTAGCTCGAGCCTCCGCTTTAATCCGTTCGGCTTCGCCTCGCGGCGCTTCGGCTTCAAAAGTCTCCAGATCGCTGGTTGTGTTCTTTGTTGCGGGGGTGTTGTCGACAAAAAAAGAGTCATGACTTATCGTCATGACCCTTTTCGTGCGGGTGCCAGGACTCGAACCTGGAGCCTTTTGGTTCGTAGCCAAACGCTCTATCCAGTTGGGCTACATCCGCATTTCTTGTGCCCAAAGATAGTTTAAATTTTATTTTTTGTCAATCTATAAATGTGTCAAATGAAATTTTTTTTTTTGAAAATAAATCAGCTACGCCTCGCGGCGCCTCGGCTTCAAAAGTCTCCAGATCTTTGGATGGATTCTTTTGTTGCCGGGTATTATCGACAAAAAAAGAGCCATGACTTGTCGTCATGACTCTTTTCGTGCGGGTGCCAGGACTCGAACCTGGAGCGTTTAGCTCGAGCCTCCGCTTTAATCCGTTCGGCTACGCCTCACGGCGCTTCGGCTTCAAAAGCCTCCAGATCGCTGGTTGTGTTCTTTTGTTGCTGGGGGATTATCGACAAAAAAAGAGCCATGACTTGTCGTCATGACTCTTTTCGTGCGGGTGCCAGGACTCGAACCTGGAGCGTTTTGTACGAGCCTCCGCTTAATTCCGTTCAGCTACGCCTCGCGGCGCTTCGGCTTCAAAAGCCTCCAGATCGCTGGTTGTGTTCTTTGTTGCGGGGGTATTATCGACAAAAAAAGAGTCATGACTTATCGTCATGACTCTTTTCGTGCGGGTGCCAGGACTCGAACCTGGAGCCTTTTGGTTCGTAGC
>JAZLIJ010000204.1:0-4460 GCA_045617325.1 Fibrobacter sp. | reverse complement strand
GTCTGTAGGGCCGAAGGCCCGTTCTTTCGTCTAGTTTACTTATTTGCGCCGCAGCACTTCTTGTACTTCTTGCCACTTCCGCACGGGCACGGGTCGTTACGGCCGACAACCGGGCCTTCGTGGCGCACCGTTTCCTGCTTCACGGCACGGCCATCGTAGAAGAACCAAGCTCCACCCACCTTGTGGAATTCGCCGAGTTCGTGGTGATTGCGGGTGACGTTGCCTTGCTTGAAGCGGGCGATGAATTCGACCCAGCCGATGTTCTTTTCTTCTTCGGTCTTGGTCTGCTTGATCTCGATGCCGAGCCATTCGGATTCGCGGCTCCATGCGTCAACGCTCGGTTCGTCGAAGTCGTCGCGCTGGGTTGCTTCGAGGGAATCCTTGAGCCACTTGATTTCGTGCTTGGCGTAGGCGGTGTAGCGGGAACGCATCAATGCTTCTGGAGAAGCGGCGAGGGCGGTTCCTTTGATGATGGGTTCGCAGCATTCGCAATATTCTTTGCCACTTCCACAGGGACATAAATCTTTAGACATGGTAAATTCCTTTTAGGTTTTAGGTTTTTGGCTCGAATGTCAAAACCAGAAGCCCATTGTTAATTATTAATTGTTAATGTTACACGACCTTTTTCATAATCCAGAACTGCTCCTTGCCTTCGCGGCCCGGACGGCTGTTTTCCGGCTTGATGCGCTCGACAATGTCAAATACGCCGTCCAAACGAGCCATGAGTTCGCCTTCGCTGGTGCAGTGTGGGGGACCTTGCAAGGTCTTGCCGTTCATGAGCGGGTACATGAGGCAGATGAAGACTCCGTCGTCCTTCAGCATCTTGTAGCAGACTTCGAAGAATTCGTCGCGTCGCCCCGGGTGGATGGCCGAGAACGTGCCGTAGTCGTAAATGATATCGAACTGCTGACCGCCGCGCTTAGCATCCTTCGGGGAGAGCGTGAACAGGTCAAGGTCCAGTGAATGCAAATTCTTGTACTTACGGCTAAGATGGTCCAGTTCATCTACTGCGGTAGGGGCAAAATCGACGGCCAGCACTTCGTGGCCACGCAAAGCCCACGCTTCTGCATCGTATCCAAAGCCGGCGCCAGGAATCAAGACTGAGCCGGTCGCAGGGCACGAGGGGTGCTTGAAAAACTCAAGCAGGGCTGGTGTCGCCTTCTTGAAATTCCAGTAGTCCTTGCCTTCGGCATAAAGATTGTCCCAGAATTCCGGGAGGTTTTGCGTTAACATTTTTTACCTTCCTTTTTGTACGCTAGTTGACCGCAGGCAGCGAGAATATCTCTGCCGCGAGGGTTGCGGATCGTTATTTGAATTTCTGCGGCACGCACGGCGGCGAGGAAGTCTTCGACTTCCTCAGGTGTCGGCGCGTGGAGTGTCGGGTCGTCTCCGTCGTTTAGGACGATGGCATTCACCTTTACACGGCGCGGTGCGCAAATGCGTATCAGCTCCTTGGCTGCCTTGGGCGTGCAGGTGATATCCTGAATAAGGACGAACTCGAACGTGACGTAGTTGTCTGTGCGGCGGATGTATTCGTCGACCGCCTCTAAAAGTTTTTCGATGGGCCAGACCCTGTTCACGGGCATCACGGATGAGCGGTATTCGTTGTTTGTGCTGTTGAGGCTTACGGCGAGGCAGCACGGCGTATTGCGGTCCACTAGTTCCTTAATCTTCGGGACAACGCCCGAGGTGCTTACGGTCATACGTTTTGCACCCATATTGAACAGCTTCTGGTTGTGGAGCGTACAGCACACACGATGGACTTGTTCCAAGTTGTTTAACGGTTCGCCCATGCCCATGAAGATGATGTTTGTCACCTGGGCGATTTTGCCTTCTTCGTCGAGGAGTCCGTTGTCCTTCAGGTACCAGTTCACGGAAAGAATTTCTTCGAGAATTTCGCCCGCTTCCAAGTTGCGGGTGAAACCCATCTTGGCGGTACGGCAGAATGCGCAATTCTGTGCGCAGCCAATCTGCGTGGAAACACAAACGGAATAGCGGCCATTTGCGGGAATCATCACCGTTTCGATATGGTGACCGTCGTGGGTCTCGAAAAGCCACTTGACGGTTCCGTCGACAGAGACCAGGTGCTGGTCCTCCTTGAGCGCGCAGAGGCTGAACTGCTGCGAAAGCTTTTCGCGGAGGGCGGGAGGGACGTTTACCATTTCGTCCCAGGTGCGTACCTGCTGGCAGAAAAGCCACTTCTGGATTTGGTCCGCACGGTACTGCTTTTCGTTAACGTCCCGAAGCCAAGCCTTGAGCTCGTCTGTCGTTAAAGTCTTTATATTGCGTGGCCATTCCATGGCGACGAAAGATAGAAAATTTTAAGATTTTTGTTAAGGGCTAGGACTTGCCATGCTGCCTCGCTTTTTGGATGTAATCTAGACCTTTGCCTACTTTCTCCGCTGCCATGGAATGAGACTCTGCCTTCTGTTGGGCCGCTTGCTTTTGAAGCAGGCTTCGGTAAATCCGGTCAAGGTCTATCGCAAGGTTTGTAATGTTCGTATCGAGCGGCTTGGCGAGCTGGCAAAGAGTCTCTATGGAGGGGAGGCGTTTGCCGCATTCCAGCTGCGATATGAACTGCCTTGAGAATCCAGATGCAACAGAGAGTTGCTGCTGGGTATAGTGCTTGTTATGCCTGCCGATAATCAACAGACGACGGATTGCTTCGTGGAGGAGTGTTATTTCGTACTGCATTGGTAAGGCCAAATGTACGAAAAAATGTCCTTGCACTGTGCAAGCAATAGTTTGCACAATTTGATATATTTATATTTTTTTTATTGAAAAATGTAAAAAATGTTAAAATAAAATGTCATATTATGACACTAAATGAAACTTCGAAAAATGTATATTTATAAGTTTATACCTTTGAAAATTACAGATGCTATTTCTGTATGATGCCTTGCCTTGACTGATTTGCTGTAAAATGGGCTTTTTTTGATTTTATTCTTTGACTTTGAACGTTTTTCCCGATTTTATGTCTTTAATTTTGCGGGCTGTTTAAGGTTCTTTATCTATGTTTTACTATTATATAGTGCATGAATCATTCTAATGCTCGCAGTAAACTTCGCGACGAGGTGTACACGCAGATGATGTGTGCTCAGGCTCGTTTAAGCAAAGATCAAAACACCCAAATGGGGGCCGTACTAGTCAGTGCGGATGGACGTGTCATTAGCACCGGGTACAATGGCGCCCCGGCCGGTTTTGATGATGAAACCGTTCCCTATACCCGAGAAAAGCAGCTCCTGGCTTATGACCTTCTTGATGCTGATTCTGGTGAAGTCTTGAGTCATCATGAATTTGAAGCGAATAAGTACCCGTTTATGGTTCATGCTGAAATCAATGCGCTTCATTATGCGAGAGGAAAGGTTCCTCCAGGTTCCAAACTGTACGTCATCGGTTTCCCTTGTGAACGCTGTGCTTTGGACGTGAGCCTCTCTGGAGTTGCAGAAGTTTTCGTGACTAAGGATGACTACGACCCGAAATCGACTCTCAATAATAGTCGTGATACAGCCTATTATATGTTTGCGCAGGCGAAAATCATTGTGACGCTCTGTGGTAAACGTGTCCGGCCTGTTGTGTCAAAGCCAGTGCAAAAATAGGGCAGACTGCAAGGGGCTGTTGTTTTTCCCTGTGTGAGCAAAAAAAACAGAATGTGTTGAATAAATTTTGGTTTGTTACTATATTTACGCCAATTACTTGACATCGAAAGATGAAAAGAAGGATTTTGTAAATGAATATCGCGATTGTCGGCACTGGCTATGTGGGCCTTGTAAGTGGAACCTGTTTCGCAGAAATGGGTGTGAATGTCACCTGCGTCGATGTGAACCAGGCGAAAATAGAATCCCTCCAGAAGGGCCAAATACCCATATACGAACCCGGCCTCGATGAAATGGTGCTCCGTAACCAGCGCGAGGGTCGCCTCAAGTTTACGACCGACCTCGCCAGCGTGCTTGACGATGTGGAAATGGTCTTCAGTGCCGTAGGGACCCCTCCTGACGAAGATGGCAGCGCAGACCTTCAGTACGTGCTCGCCGTGGCCCGCACCTTCGGCCAGAACATCAAGAAGTACACCGTCCTCGTGACCAAGTCCACTGTCCCCGTTGGCACCGCCCAGAAGGTGAAAGCCGCCATCCAAGAAGAACTGGACAAGCGCGGCGTGCAGGTGCCCTTCGACGTGGCCAGCAACCCCGAATTCCTTAAGGAAGGCTCCGCAATTGTAGACTTTATGAAGCCCGACCGCGTGGTGGTGGGCGTGGAAAGCGAAAAGGCCAAGGAACTCATGACCCGCCTTTACCGCCCGATGATGCTCAACAACTTCCGCGTCATCTTTACCGACATCCCGAGTGCCGAGATGATCAAGTACGCCGCGAACTCCATGCTTGCGACCCGTATCAGCTTCATGAACGACATCGCCAACCTCTGCGAACTGGTGGGCGCCGACGTGAACATGGTCCGCAAGG